>JBIPOH010000289.1:0-4393 GCA_044379435.1 Novosphingobium sp. | reverse complement strand
TTGTCGAGTGAGGAGCGTTACAACACCACCCGGTACTGCACGAAGCCCGACTTCTCCGCGACCTTGTCGTAGAGCTTCATTGCGCCCGTATTCGTCTCGTGCGTCAGCCAATAGAGCCTTGAGGCCCCCGCCGCTTCCGCCTCGGCGCGGACATGGGCGATCAGCGCGCGGCCGGCGCCGCTGCCGCGCACGTATTCATCAACATAGAGGTCCTGCAAGTAGCAGTAGGAGCCATCGGTCCATGTCGATCGGTGGAAGATCCAGTGGACCATGCCCACTGCCCGGGCCCCCTGCCAGGCCAGCATGGCGTGCATGGGTTCTGCCGCAGAGTGCAGCCGATCCCATGTCAGGTCGCTCACCGCCTCGGGGATCGCGACCTTGTAGAAACGCTGATAACCTTGCCACAGGCGGTCCCACGCGGCGCGATCCGCCGGCGTAGGAGGCCTGAGGACAAGGTCCATCGCTGCCGTGCCGTCAGGCCGAAACGATGGTCGCCTTCTGGATCACGCCGGGCTTCGCGGGCGGCTCGCCCTTGGGCAGCGAGTCGACATGTTCCATGCCACTCTCGACCACGCCCCACACGGTGTACTGCTTGTCGAGGAAGCGAGCATCATCAAAGCAGATGAAGAACTGGCTGTTGGCCGAATTCGGCGCGCTGGTGCGGGCCATCGAGCAGACGCCGCGCACGTGCGGCTCGGCATTGAATTCTGCTTTGAGATCCGGCTTCGAAGAGCCGCCCATGCCGGTGCCCTGCGGGCAGCCGCCCTGCGCCATGAAGCCGGGGATCACGCGGTGGAACTTCACGCCATCGTAGAAGCCTTCGCCGACCAGTTCCTTGATGCGCTCCACATGGCCGGGGGCCAGATCGGGCCGAAGCTTGATCACCACATCGCCGCCATCAAGCGTGAGCACCAGTTTTTCGTCAGACATCGTCGTTAAATCCCTTGTTTGTCTGCCACGGCATATAATCGCTCGCCTGCCAAAGTATACCTCTTGGAGCCATCGAGGTTGCTTTTGACGCATCGCGGCGTATCCCCCCGGCATGGCCCGCGACGATGAACTGCACGACTCCGCTCTGGCGGAAGCCGGCTCCGTGTTGACGGAGATTTCGGCCGTGCACGAGCCTGCCCGGCCCGACTCCATCCGCAACGCCGAAAGCCTCGACGACGAGGACAACACGCTGCGCCCCAGCTTCATCCGCCGTGTGACCGAGGCGCTCGACGCGGACGATCAGGAAACCGTCTACAACCTCGTCGAACCGCTCCATCCGGCCGACGTCGCCGACTTGTTCGAGCTGATCGGCCCCGACTACCGCACCGATCTCGCCCGCGCGATCAACGATCTGCTCAGCAGCGAAGTGATCGCCGAGCTCAACGACTATGTCCGCGACGATCTCGTTGAAGAGCTCGATCCCGATGAAGTAGCCGACCTTGCCGGCGAGATGGAAACCGACGACGCGGTCGCGCTGATCCAGGACCTCGACGAGGAAGACCAGCAGGCCGTTCTTGCCGAGATGGAGCCGGAAGACCGCGCCGCCATCGAAAGCGCGCTGGCCTATCCGGAAGATACCGCCGGCCGCATCATGAGCCGCGACGTGATCGCGGTGCCCGAACACCTGACGGTGGGAGATCTCATCGATTTCCTGCGCGAGGATCAGGACCTTGCGACCGAGTTCTGGGAAGTGTTCATCGTCGATCACAAGCACCACCCGGTCGGCACCTGCGCGCTTTCGTGGATCCTGCGCACCCCGCGCTCCATTGCCCTCACCGATGTGATGAAGCGCGACCAGACGCTGATCCCGGTCACGATGGATCAGGAAGAAGTTGCGCTGCGCTTCCAGAAATACGCGCTGATTTCCGCCGCGGTGGTCGATGAAAGTGGCCGCCTTGTCGGCCAGATCACCGTGGACGACGTGGTCCACATCATTCAGGAAGAAGCGAGCGAGGATATCCTGCGCCTCTCGGGCGCGGGCGACGGCGATATCAACGAGCCGATCCACCTCACCGTACGCACGCGCCTTTCCTGGCTGGTGGTCAATCTTGGCACCGCGATCATCGCCGCTTCGGTGGTCGGCATGTTTCAGGGCGCGATTGCCCGGCTGGCGCTGCTCGCCGTGCTTATGCCCATCGTCTCGGGCATGGGCGGCAACGCGGGCACGCAGACGCTCGCCGTGGTGGTGCGCGCCATCGCCACCAACCAGCTGACCAGTTCCAACACCGTGCGCATGATCCTGCGCGAACTGCGCATCGCGCTCGCCAATGGCCTTTCGCTTGGGCTGCTGATCGGCGGCGGCACCGCGCTGCTGTTCCAGAACCCGCTGCTGGGCGCAGTGATCGGCGCGGCCATGGTGATCAACAATCTGGTGGCGGGCCTCGCGGGCATTCTCGTGCCCGTCACGCTGGACCGCCTTAAAATCGATCCCGCAGTCTCCTCCGCCGTGTTCGTAACCATGGCGACCGACGTGATGGGCTTCTTCTCGTTCCTCGGCCTCGCGGTCCTCAGCGGGCTGGCAGGATAAACCCAATGCCTCTCAGCATGACCAAAGTCGCCTTCGGCGCCTCCTCGTTCGACGACCTCCATGGCTGGTTCCAGACCCGCCGCGAGTCTGCCCGCCTCACCACCCGCTACTTGCCCAAGCGCCACGCGGAAATGATCGGCGGCTCGGTCTACTGGATCCTCAAGCACCAGCTTGTTGCCCGCAGCGAAATCCTCGGCTTCGAGGAAGGCGAGGGCGGCCGCACCGAGATCGTGATCTCCACCAAGCTGATCGACGTCCACCCCAAACCCAAGCGCGCCCATCAGGGCTGGCGCTATCTGGAAGAAGTGGACGCGCCCGCCGATCTGGCCGACGGCGAGAGCGCCGAGATGCTGCCGCCGAGCCTTGCGGGTGAACTGGCGAAGCTGGGGCTGGCCTAGGGGCCTAAGGCGGGTCGCGGAGTTCGCGGGATTGCTGCACCCTTCGTCCCAGCCGCTGATGACTTGCCGCTGATCTGTTTCCCGTCACCCCGTGCTTGACACGGGGTTCGGCTATGCTTCTTGCGTGACGCCCGAAAGAAAAGCCAAGGCCCGGATCAAGTCCGGGCCGACGATTCCCTGTGATGTCATCTGGCTCTAGCCCGCACTGATACCACTCAAATCAGTTTCGGATCGGACTCTTGGAAGGATCGAACAGCATGGCGTTTGGCGGAAAAATAGCAGTCGTCACCGGAGCTGGCAGCGGCATGGGCGAAGCGACTGCGCAGCTGCTGGCCGCACGGGGCGCGACCGTGGTTCTGGCCGGGCGCGACGAGGACCGCCTTCGCGCCGCTGCAGATCGCATCAAGGCCGATGGCGGCAAGGCGGTGATCCGCCCGACCGACGTGACCGTCCGGGCCGATCTGGAAGCCCTGATGGACTGGATCGGGCAGGAATTCGGCCGCCTCGATCTGGCGGTCAACAATGCGGGCGGGCACGCCGATTTCAAGCCGCTGCACGAAACGCCTGCCGACGAATCCGACTGGGTTTTCGATCTGAACCTGAAGTCCGTATACAACGGGATGCGGGCGCAGATTGCGCTGATGCTGCGGGGCGGCGGCGGCGCCATCGTCAACAACGCCTCGATTTTCGGCCTCAAGGGCGTGGCCGGGATCGCGCATTATGTCGCCGCCAAGCACGGGGTCGTCGGCCTCACCAAGGCCGCCGCGCTCGATTATGCGAACAGCGGCATCCGCATCAATTCGGTGTGCCCCGGCGCCACCGAAACCCCCAACCTGCTGCGCGTGACCGGCGGCGATGCCCATGCGCTCGATGCCATGATCCCGGTCGGCCACCTTGGCCAGCCAGCAGACATTGCGCGCACCATCTGCTGGCTGCTGTCTGACGAGGCCGCTTATGTCACGGGCGCGAACTTCTCCGTGGATGGCGGGATGAGCGCGGGTTGAGCCTTCAGCCAGCGCCAGCGCGCGCTACCAGAGGCGCTTGACCGCAAACCCATCGAACAGCGCCTCATTCGATACCAGCACCAGGTCTTCAGCGAGGGACTGGGCAATCAGCAGCCGGTCGAACGGGTCCTTGTGGGCGATGTTCATTTCCCCGGCGAGCCGGGCGTGGCGGACGCTGATGGCCAGTTCGTCGAAGCCTTGCCCAGCGACCACAGCCTCAAACTCCTGCGCCAGCAGCGCCGCATCCGGCAGCTTGCCGATCCGGAACTTGGTGGCAACCTCCATTGCCGAGGCCGCGCTGACCGCGACGGCATTCGCCTCGTCGGCAATGGCGTCACGCGCGCGGCGGCTCAGCGCCTCATCCCCCGCCAGCCACCAGATCAGGGCATGGGTATCGAGCAGCAGCTTCAAGCAGGGTTCCACCCGGCGAGTTCGTCCTCCGGCAGCGGCTCGTCAAACCGCGCATCCATCGC
>JBIPOH010000288.1:0-4398 GCA_044379435.1 Novosphingobium sp. | reverse complement strand
GCGCCACCGCCATCATCGCCAGCCGCCAGACTGCCGCATCGCCGCCGGGCAACTGGAGCGCGGCATAGATCGCGAGCGGCAGAGTGCTGGTCTCCTCCGGAATGTTGGAGACGAACGTGATCGTCGCACCAAACTCCCCCAGTGAACGCGCAAAGCCGAGCACCGCGCCTGCCAGCACACCCGGCGCGGCCAGCGGCAGCGTGACCGTGGCGAAGGTGCGCCATGGCCCTGCCCCCAGCGTGCGCGCCGCAGCCTCCAGCCGGGGATCGACCGCTTCGAGGCTGAGCCGGATGGCGCGGACCATCAGCGGTAGGGCCATCACGGCGGCGGCAAGAGCCGCGCCCGTCCAGCGGAACAGCACGCTGATGCCCAGCAGGCCCAGCACCCGCCCGCCCGGCCCATCCGGCGCAAAGGCGATGAGCAGCAGCCAGCCGATCACCACCGGGGGCAGCACCAGCGGCAGATGAACCAGCCCGTCGAGCAGGATCTTGCCGGGAAAGCGAACCCGCGCAAGCACCCATGCCAGCCCGAACGCAACCGGCAGTGCGCCGCCGACCGCTGCGAGGCTGACCTGCAGCGACAGCAGGACGATGCTCCATTCCTCGGCGGTCATTCCCGTTGCCAAACCCCTACCGTGTTCAGCGCGCGGCAAAGCCGTAGCGGCGGAAAATTGCCTTGGCTTCACCGGACATCAGGAAACGGCGGAATGCGTCCGCCTCTGGGTGAGTGGACGTGGACAGGCGGGCGAGGGGATAGATGATGGGCCAGTGCGTTTCGGGCGGTATCGCGCCCACAACGCGCACCCCGCCTTGCGCGCGCGCATCGGTGGCATAGACGATGCCCAGCGGCGCGGCACCGCGCGCCACCAGCGCCAGCGCGGCGCGCACGTTTTCGGCGCGCGCAAGCTTGCCCTGCACGCTCTGCCAAACCTTGAGCCGGGTCAGCGCCTCTTTCGCATAGCGCCCGGCCGGAACCGCATCGGGATCCGCCAGCGCGAGCCGTCCGCTGCCCAGCGCTGCTGCCAGCGGGAAACCGGCTCGCACCTCAAGGCGGACGCGCGAGGCAGCGGGCGCCACGATCACCAGCCGGTTGCTGAGCAGCGCCGCCCGGCTGACAGGCACGATGAGCTTGCGAGCCGCGATGTAATCCATCCACTCCTCATCCGCCGAGAGGAAGAGATCGGCTGGCGCTCCGGAGATGATCTGGCGGGCCAGCGAAGAGGATGCGGCAAACGAGAGGACGGGCCGCGCATGGCCCTTTTTCGTCCAGCGATCAGCCACCGCACCGAGCGCTTCCTGCAGGCTGGCCGCAGCCAGCACGACCGGGCCGCGCGCCCGAGCCTGAGCCGGAAACGCCATCGCCGGCAGCAGCAAGAGCCACACGCCAAGGCCGCTGCCGAGCCGGAAGCGGAAGCGGCCTATCAGCGCAGAAATGGCGGACGGAAGAAGCAGGGGACGCTCCGTTTGGCTATATCCGGCGGTATACAACAGCCGCGCAAATTGCCTAGACCCAATTCGCAGCCTATGCTGCGCGGCAGCCGGGGTCGCCGCGCGCGGCCATGCCCCTGCCCCGTTTCCAGCCGAAGGCCCCGTGATGCGATTTTCCTCCCCTCTGATCCGCCGCCTGCTGGCGGCCTGCGCACTGATTGCCGGTTCAGCCACGCCTGCCGCCGCTGCGGGCGATGCAGCATCCATCTGGCATGGCGCGGGCAAGGTGGTGCCCGTCAACGCCGCAAGCGAGCCGGTTTATGGGCAGAGCAACAGCGATTTCAGCGTGATCGTCTGGATCGATCCCGAATGCCCCTATTGCAAGATGCTGGGCCGCGCGCCCGAGGATGTGGTTGACGAAAGCGGCGGGCAGGTAAATCTTGCGGTGCGGCTGCTGCCGCTGCCAAACCACGGGCGGGCTGCATTCATGTCTGCGGCCACCGCGATCTGCGTCAACCGGCAGAGCGCCGCGACCGGCTATTACCGGTTTCTGGGCCGCTACATGAAACTGACCCGGACCAACGGTGCCGGTCTGCCCGAGACCCCGGCCACGAGCCTTGAGGCTCTGGCGCGCGAAGCAGGAGCCAGCGACATGGCCAAGCTGGACGCCTGCATCCATTCGCCCGAGACGATCCAGACACTGGGCAACGGCTTCGAAGCCGCATCGGCCGCTGGCGTGACCGGCACCCCCGCCATCGCCGTGCGCGACAATCGCTCGGGCACCGTGGCCATGGCCGAAGGCGCGCTTAGCGCTGACGAGATTTCGCGGTTTATCCGGACGCTTGGTGCAAGGAGTGCGAACTGATCCTGATGTCTGGCAGCCCAGATCGGACATGCCGGTTATCGTGATGGCGGCCTGAAACCGCCGGCTCAACCGCCGGCTCAAAGGAAAGGTTCCATTTCAGCCTCATTTTGGCGAGGTTCCATGGGCACTTTAGGCTAGAGCACGGCACGTGTCGGAAGACGCCTGCGCCGCGCATGGTCCTGCCGCCGCAGGCCAGGCGTTTTTCTGCCCACGCATCGCTCTGCGCAAGGCCTGATGATCCATGTCCGCTTCGACCAATCCCCTTGCTTCTTCGGCAGATAGCGCCGAAACTGCAATGAAGCCCGCAGATGCGGGGGCAGCTGGCGGGCTGTTGGGGGCAGGCAGGTAGGGCGGCATGCAGAATGGTTCCGATACTGCCGGTTTCGCCTCCCTCTCAGGCGATCCCTCCGATGGACTGATGGCCATCCTGCGGCGCGAGGCAGGGATGGCCGAAGAAGCGCTGACCCGTGCCCGCCTCGTGGAAGCTGAAACAGGCGAAACGCTGGACAAGATCGTCACCCGGCTCGGCCTGATTTCGGAAGATGCGCTGGCCGCAGCACTGGCCCGCGCGCTTGGCCTGCCGCTGGTCGATGCAGCCAGCTTCCCGTCTGAAAATGCACCGGTGCCAGAGGTTTCGGCACCGTTCCTGCGGGATCGCCGCGCCTTGCCGCTGCGCGTTGAAGGCAGCCGCGTGGTGGTCGCCATGGCCAATCCGCTTGACCGTGATGCGGCGGCGGGCATTGCCTTTGCCACGGGCCGTGCGGTGGATCGCTGCGTGGCGCGGGGCGGTGATATCGATGCCGCGATCGACCGGCTGTACCGCGCCGAAGCCGCCGCCGAAGTGGAAGACGAAGTCGACGAGGGCGACCTTGAACGGCTGAAGGACATGGTGAGCGACGCGCCGGTGATCCGCGCCGTCAACCGCCTGATTGCCGACGCGGTCGATGCCCGCGCCTCCGACATCCATCTCGAACCGACCGATGACCGCCTCGCCGTGCGCTTCCGCATCGATGGCATGCTGCGCGAAATGGCGCCCAAGCCGCCCGCGATGCGCGCACCGGTGGTCAGCCGCATCAAGGTCATGGCGGGGCTCAACATTGCCGAACGCCGCCTGCCCCAAGATGGGCGCCTGCGCCTCACGGTGCGCGGGCATGAGATCGACTTGCGCGTGGCGACCGCGCCTTCGATCCATGGCGAAAGCGTGGTCATGCGCATCCTCGACCGCGCAAACCTCGCGCTCGATCCAAAGTCACTCGGCTTTGACGCTGATCTTGAATACCAATTCCTGAGCGCGCTGGCCCAGCCGCACGGCATCATGCTGGTTACCGGCCCCACCGGCTCGGGCAAGACGACCACGCTCTATGCGGCGCTGGCGCACCTCAACGCGCCCGAACGCAAGCTCACGACCATCGAGGACCCGATCGAGTACCGCCTGCCGGGCGTGGTGCAGAGCCAGATCAACCCGGCCATCGGCTATACTTTCTCCTCCGCGCTGCGCTCGTTCCTGCGGCAGGATCCCGATGTGATGATGGTGGGCGAAATCCGCGATACCGAAACCGCGCAGATCGCGGTGCAGGCCGCGCTGACGGGCCACATGATCCTCTCCACGCTGCACACCAACACGGCGGCGGGTGCGGTCACACGCCTGCTCGACATGGGCGTTGAGCCGTTCCTCTTGTCCTCGGTGCTGACCGGCGTTCTGGCGCAGCGGCTGGTGCGGCGGCTGTGCCCGCATTGCCGCGAACCTTATGCCGTCGATCCGGCGCTGCTGGAGCGGCTGGGGATCGCGGAGCATCCTGGCGACCCAAGCACCTTCTACCGTCCGGTCGGCTGCCCGAGCTGCAAGGGATCGGGCTATGCCGGGCGCATGGCGGTGTTCGAATTCATCCGCATCGACCGGGATATGGCCGGCCTTATCCTCCACCGCGCCGATACGCGCACGATTGCCGAAGCGGCCGCCCGCGCCGGCTTTGGCACCTTGCGCGCAGACGGCATCGCCAAGGCGCGCCTCGGCCTTACCGCGCTGGAAGAAGTGCTGCGCGTCGCGAGCGAGGACTGAGCGGCGTGGCGACATTCCAATACCGGGCGCTGGCGCCAAACGGCGCT
>JBIPOH010000046.1:0-14811 GCA_044379435.1 Novosphingobium sp. | reverse complement strand
CGTGGAGATGAAACGAGAAGGTCGAGCCTGCGCCCTTGCACTGGCGATCATAGACCGCGCGCGCCGGGCTGCCTTCTGCAAGGAAACCAAGGTAGGTGACGCCCGCGACCTTGGGATGATCCCGCAGGAACTCCGCCACGGCCCGCGCGTTCGACATCGCCCGCTCGATCCGAACCGACGCGGATTCGAGGCTGCGCACAACAAGCCACGCTGTGAACGGATCGAGGTGATTGCCCCAGGTGGTGCGCAGCGTGCGCAGCTGGTGGATCAGCTCCAGCCTGCCGCTCACCCCGCCCGCCAGCAGGTCGCTGTGCCCAGCGCAGTATTTGGTGAGCGAGGTCATGCACAGATCAACGCCGCGCTCGATCGGGCGCTGGGCAAAGGGGCCAAGCAGAGTGTTGTCGACCACCACCAGCGGCCGCCGACCGGTCTCGCGGCCGATCTCGTCGGCCACGGCGACCATCAGATCGAGATCGACAATGGCAGCGGTCGGGTTGGCCGGGGTTTCGGCGATAATCAGCGCCAGCGGTCCCTTGGCCATCGCGGCGCGTGCAGCAGCGCGCACGGCAGCGGGATCGCAGCCGTCGGTATAGGCTTCGACATGGGTGCCGAAGCCCGGCATCACCGAATTGTAGAGCATGTCCACGCCGCCATAGATCGGGCGGCCATGCAGAACGCTCTCGCCCGGTTTCACGAAAGTGAGCGCGATTGAGGAATGCGCGGCCATCCCGCTCGAGAACGCGGCAGCCGCTTCGGCGCCGTCGATGGCCGCAAGGCGCGATTCCAGAATGTCGAGCCCGGGGTGGCCGAGGCGCGAATAGATGTGCCCCTCCCCCGTCTTGCCCGCCAGCGGCCCACTCCCGTCAAAGAACGCCTCGTGAACATCCTTGGCGTGCTGGGCGCTGGGGTAGATGAAGGTCGAGGTAAGATAGACCGGCGGCTTGACCGCACCGAGCGCCCCGGCGGGATCATAACCGAAAGCGACAGCGAGGGTTTCGGGCCTCAAGCCCTTGGGAGAATCAGCAGCCATGTTTCTCGACATACTTGGCTGCGGTATCACAATACCAGTCGGTAAAGCGCAGCGCGAGCAATTCGGCTTCCTGCGAATAAGGGCCCGGCACATAACCGGGGCTGTTGACGCCGAGCTGGTTGTTTTCCGCCAGTTCCTTGTCCTGCAGATTGGTGCGGGTCCACAGGTCGGCGAGATCCTCGACCGAATAGTCAACGCCCTCAACCGCATCCTTGTGCACCAGCCACTTGCCCGTCACGGCGGTCTCACCCGGACCGACCGGAAGCGCGCTGAACATGAAGGTATGATCGGCGGTGGCGTGGACGAAGCAGTGCGGATCGATGGCGAGGCGCATCGAGCCGATGTCACCGCCATTGCGGTCGCACATCAGTTTCTTGACGAGGTGCTTGCCGTCCATCGACAGCGAGACAACTTCGGGGTTGAGCAGGAAGCGCGCCAGCTGCCACCATTCGCCCTCGATCGCCTCGGTGGCGAGGCCGACAGCGGCCATTTGTTCGTGGAAGGTCTCCACGCGCAGATCCCCGTCCACATCGAAGTGCTTCTTCATGCCGACCGGGAACGTGCGTGCCAGTTCAGGATGGCCGGTCGCGCAGTGATAGCACTCGCGCCCGTTTTCCATCACCAGCTTCCAGTTGGCGTATTCGGTGATCGTGCTTTCGAACGCGAGCTTGGCATTCGCGAGGTCGTGCGGGGCAAGATATTCCTCAAGTTTGATGGCGAACTCGTTGAACGGCGGCGGGTTGTCATCGAAGCAGATGAACAGACAGCCCGCCACGCGTTCGAGCTGGATCGGCCGCAGGCTGTGCGCGGCCTTGTCGAAATCGGGCTCCATGCGCATCGCCGAAAGCAGCGAGCCATCGAGCTCGTACGTCCAGCGATGATAGGGGCACACGATCTTGGGCGAGGAGCCGCTGCCCGCTGCGCAAAGGAGCGAGCCGCGGTGGCGGCAGGAATTGTGGAACGCCCGGATCTCGCCATCACGGCCGCGCACGATCAGCACCGGCCACTTGCCAACCATCTGCGAGATATAGCTCCCAGCCTTGGGCAGTTCACATTCGAAGCCCGCCATCAGCCAGCTGGTGCCATAGACGGCATCCATGTCGAAATCGAAGACTTCGGGCGCGTTGTAGAGGCCTTGGGGAAGACAGTGGCCTGCTGGCCGCTGGGCCAGAAGCGAGCCGATCCGGCTGAGGTCGATCATGCGTGAGTTTCCATTCGGGAATAGCCCGATATCGCGAGGAAAGGATGCTTCACCGGGTGGACCAAGCGCGCGAATGCAGCCAATCGGATTTCCTTATGCCGCCATGGAAAATTGACAAAAAGGCATGGAAGAGGCGCTCCAGCGCGGCTCAAAGGCTCCCATCCGCTACCGCCGGCGCCTCCCTGACCAGCAATATCAACCATACAAATCAGCAGCTTGCTGAAATTATTGTGCGCAGCCCGTTTCTCGGCGACCAAAATGCCACACCCGCCAGAGACCTTGGCCACCGCCAATCTGGGGGTGGATTTAACCCATGGTTTCCAATAAGGTTTTTCCAAACGCGACGATGCGCGTGCAAAAACAGGGAGTGAAATCAGGGAATTGCCAGCGTGCAGGAAGCACGGCCAGCCATGGCCGGTTCGGTGTGAAGCGGCTTATCGATTGCCCTTGATGCCATGCACATCCTGTCAGGCTGACCCTGAATTCGGTCCCGTTGTTGCCCGCCCCGTCCCGCTTTGATGGGCCTCGGCTTCGTGCCGGGTGAAAATGGAAACGATGGGGGTTACAATGAAATCAAGGTTTATGCTGTCGTGTGCCGCCGCGGCCGTCGCGATGGGGTCGGGCGACTTGGCGATGGCGCAGTCTGCAGCGCAGGCCGATGGCGCCTCCAAGGATTCCGATGTTATCATCGTGACCGCGCAGCGCCGCGATCAGTCGCTTCAGGACGTGCCGCTGACCCTTCAGGCGTTCAGCTCCGACACGCTGAGCAAGCTCAACGTCACCTCGATCGAGGGCCTGCTCAAGTACACCCCGAACGTCACCTTCTCCAACAACGGCCCGGGCCAAGGCGCGATCTTCTTGCGCGGTCTGTCGGCCGGCTTCGCGGGTCAGCAGTCGTCGGCAACGATTGGCGGCTTCCCCAACGTCGCGCTCTACCTTGACGACCAGTCGATGCAGTTCCCGGCGCGCAACGCCGACGTGTATGTGGCAGATATGGAGCGCGTCGAAGTGCTCGAAGGTCCGCAGGGCACGCTGTTCGGCGGCGGCGCGCAGGCCGGTGTGGTCCGCTACATCACCAACAAGCCCAAGCTGAGCAAGTTCGAAGGCCGCTTCGAAGGCACCTTCGGCGGTACGGCTGGCGGCACCACCAACGGCGCGTTCAACGCGATGATCAACGTGCCGATCGTCGAGGACAAGCTGGCGATCCGCGCCGTGATCTACACCGATCACCGCGGCGGTTATATCGACAACAAGCTCTCGACCTTCACGCGCCGCCCGACTGACCTTGGCTCCTACTATCTGGCGTTCAACGGGAATGGCAACCAGCTGACCCCGGGCCAGCAGAGCCGCGACGGCAAGTATGACAACGCTGCGCTGGTTGAAGACAACTTCAACCCGGTCGACTACACCGGCGGCCGCCTCGCGCTCGCTTGGCAGATGACCCCGGACTGGGACCTGCTCGTGACGCAGGCCTATCAGAAGCTGGAATCGCGCGGCACTTTCGCGGTCCAGACCTACACCTATGACTATGCGCCGCTGACGGGCCTGTCCTCGACGCTGTTCTCGCCCCAGTACAACAAGGACGATTACTGGAACACGGCGTGGACAATCAACGGCAAGATCGGCGATTTCAAGCTGATCTACACCGGCGCCTATCTGCAGCGCAACATCTCGCAGCAGGGTGACTACACCAACTACGCCCGTGCCACCTACGGTATCTTCTACCAGTGCACCGGCGCCGGAAACTACTATTGGAATGTCGGTCAGGCACCTTATTGCTACGAGCCGAACAGCTACTGGAACGACAAGGTCCGCAACACGCACGAGAGCCACGAAGTGCGCATCTCGTCGCCCGACACCGGCCGCATCCGCGCCATCGTCGGCGGCTACTACGAAAACTTCAAGATTCAGGACAACATGGACTGGTCCTACAAGACCATTCCCGATTGCGGCTTGGACTCGACCGCCGCTGCGCTGCAGGCAGCCAACACGGTCTGCCTTGGCCGCGTTGCGCCCAACCCCAATGCCACGCTCAACATGGCCGGGCCGCGCCCCGCCGGCGTCGCGTTCGGTCAGGACGTGACCCGCGGTTACAAGCAGTACGCCGCGTTCGGCTCGATCGATTTCGACATCACGCCGAACCTGACGATCACTGCCGGAACGCGCTACTATCACTACGACAACTTCCAGGTCGGTTCGGTCTACTCCTCGTTCAACGGCGGCTGCTATCAGGTTCCGGTCTGCACGACGGGTTCGAACCTCGATGCACTTGGTCTCACGTCGACCTTCAAGGGCTTCCGCAGCAAGGGCACCATCACCTGGAAGCCGAAGGACGGCACCATGCTGTACTTCACCTACAGCGAAGGCTTCCGTCCGGGTGCGTTCAACCGTGGTCCTTCGGCCCGCGTGCAGGATCCGCGGCTGCCGTTCCTTGGAGCCGACGGCAAGGGCAGCACTGTGAACAGCGGCAACGGCCGCAACTTCCAGCTGCTGGTTCCCGCAGCCTATTCGCCGGATAACCTGATCAACTGGGAAGCGGGTCTGAAGACCGACCTGTTCGACAAGAAGATGACCTTCAACCTCTCCGCCTACTACATGGAGTGGAAGAACATCCAGATCGGCTTCTTCAACCCGGCAGCAGGCTTCGGCAACACCGCGTTCGCGACCAATGGGCCGACCTACCACATCAAGGGTGTCGAAGCGCAGATCTTCGCGCGTCCTTATGAAGGGCTGACGATCAACGGTTCGGCGACCTACAACGAGAGCAAGCAGGCCAATGAGCCCTGCTTCATCTCGAACAACCCGACCTCGTCGAGCTTCGGCAACTGCGTAACCGAGCGTTTCGGCGGCTTCGATGCCAACGGCGCCGCAACGCCGCTGCCCGTGCAGAGCCCGTTCGGCAGTGTCGGCAGCATCACGCCGTTCAGCCCGAAGTTCCAGGGCAACATCCGCGTCCGCTACGAATGGGCCGGCAAGGGTGGCATGGACTGGTTCATCGGTGCCGGTGCGAACTACATCAGCTCGCAGTTCAACCAGCCCGCGACGTATCCTGATGGTGACGTGCCGGGCAACGGCAACGTGCTTGGCCCGAACGGGATCATCGTTCCCGCCACCACCGTGCTGCGCTACCGGATGCCGGGCTATGCTCTCGCCGATGCGCAGATCGGTTTCAGCCGTGACAACTGGACGGTGACGATCTTCGGCGAGAACCTGTTCAACAGCCGCGCCTCGACGTTCACCAACTCTTCGCAGTACATCAAGACGTCGACGGTCGTTCGTCCGCTTACCTATGGCATCAAGATCGCTGCCAAGATGTGATCGAATGCCGTTGAAGGATGGGGGCGGTGCCGGTGCACCGCCCCTTTCTTTCACAAGAACCCGGTGCCATATTTCCCGGGCAATTCTTTTTGTTGGGCCATATCTTTGATGGACGAGATTGATGGCCAGGTCTGACAGGTTGAAAACCGAAGCCTGCAGGAAGGCGCGGTAATGGCCACGCAGATCAATCCGGAGCAGGCGGGCAATGCGTCCGTCTCGTCGCTACCCGGTCCCTCGGAAGCAGAGCTTCGGGCACTCCACGCTCTTCAGGCCAAAGGTGACTATGCCAAGGCCTCGGCTGGCGCACAGCGGCTGTTGGCGGTCGATCCGGCCAACCGCGATCTCCTCCTGATCGAAGCCCATTCGCTGCGGATGATGCAGCAGACCGATGCCGCGCTGGCGGCGCTGGAGCGCTTCGCGCAGCACCATCCCAATTACAGCCAGATGTTCCTGGAACGCGGCCTGTGCCATGTCGCGCGGCGCGATGCGCCTGCCGCGATTGCCGATCTGCGCACGGCGGTGACGGTCAATCCGGCCCATGCGATGGGCTGGCGCATGCTCGACGGGCTCTACCGGATGACCGGCGACCAGCGCAGTGCCGAACTGGCCGGACGGCATTTCGCGCATCTCGCCAGCCTCCCCCCGCCGATCGTTCACGCCAAGGTGCTCAATGGCGACGGCGAAGTCGAAGCCGCCGAAGCGCTGATCCGGCGCTTCCTGCTCGAAGCCGGCAATCACCCCGAGGCCATGCGCGTGCTGGCGCAGATCGGCCACCAACGCAACGTGCTCGACGATGCCGAAACGCTCTATCACGGCGTGCTGGCGATGGTGCCCGATCATGAAGAGGCCCGGCACGAATATGTGCAGGTGCTGATTGCGCGCCACAAGTTCCCGCAGGCGCGCGAGGCGCTGGAGCCGCTGCTCCGCCGTGATCCCGCCAATCACGCCCACCGCATCCAGGCCGCGACAATCCGGGTCGGGCTTGGCGATTTTCTCGGCGTGATCCCCGAATACCGCGCGATGCTGGCCGAGATTCCGGGCGCCGGGATGGATGCGCGTGTCCGCCGGGCCGATCTCAACCTGTGGTTGGGCCATGCGCTGAAGACCGAGGGCCTGACCGCCGAGGCGATCGACGCCTATATGGCGGCAACTGCCGATCGCCCCGATTTTGGCGACGCCTGGTGGAGCCTCGCCAATCTCAAGACCTACCGGTTTTCGCCCGAATCCATCAAGGTCATGCAGGCCGAGCTCGATGCGCCGACGACCGCCGAGGTGGACCGCATCCATATCGCCTTCGCACTGGGCAAGGCGCTGGAAGACGCTGCCGACTATGCCGGTTCGTGGGCCGCCTATGCGCGCGGCAATGCCATGCACCGCGCGGGCAACGGCTATCTTCCCGATGTGTTCGAGACCAACACCCGCGAACAGAAGCGCGTGTGCACCCCCGCCTTCTTCGACGCACGCGAAGGCTGGGGGCTGGAAGACCCCTCCCCCATCTTCGTGCTCGGGCTGCCGCGTTCAGGCTCGACCCTGCTCGAACAGATCCTCGCCTCGCACTCGATGGTCGAAGGCACGCAGGAACTGCCCGATATCCAGCGCATCGTGCACGAATTGCAGGGCCGCGAGCTCAATTTCGACAAGCCGCTCTATCCCGGCGCGCTCGAAGGCCTCGACAAGGAAGCGGTCCGCAAGTTCGGTGAACAGTATATCGCCGATACCATGCCCAACCGCGTCATGGGGCGGCCCTTCTTCATCGACAAGATGCCGAACAACTTCCGCCATGTCGGCCTGATCCACCTGATCCTGCCCAACGCGAAGATCATCGACGCGCGGCGCGATCCGATGGCGTGCTGCTTCAGCAACCTCAAGCAGCTGTTCGCGCAAGGGCAGGAATTCACCTACGGGATCGAGGACATCGCCCGTTACTACAAGACCTATATCGAGCTGATGGACCACTGGGATACGGTGCTGCCGGGCCGCGTGCTGCGCGTGCAGCACGAGGATGTGGTGGACGACCTGGAAGGCAGCGTGCGGCGCATTCTTGATTACTGCGGCCTCCCCTTCGAAGACGCCTGCATCGAGTTCCACAAGACCCGCCGCTCGGTGCGCACGCCAAGCTCGGAACAGGTGCGCCAGCCGATCTTCCGCGACGGGCTGGACCAATGGAAGAACTTCGAGCCCTGGCTTGAGCCGCTGCGGGCAGCACTCGGGCCAGAACACGCCGCATGACGACCACACCAAACCAAAACCGGGACAGGAACTGACTATGGCTGCAATAGGAGCGACCGCCGCCCCCGCAGGAGAGGAAAACGCCTCTGTCGGCCTGCGCTGGTACGTGCTGTTCGTGATGATGCTGGCCTATACGATCAACATCGCCGACCGTTATGTGATGTCGACCGTGCTAGAGCAGATCCGGCTCGATCTGGGGCTTAGCGATGGCGGGGTGGCCTTCCTTACCGGCGTTTCGCTAGCGTTGTTCTATGTCAGCATGGGCATCCCGCTCTCCTGGATTGCGGACCGGTATAACCGGCGCAACCTGCTGGCGATCTCGATCACCGTATGGTCGGCAATGACCACGCTGTGCGGCCTCTCGCGCGGCTATTTCGAACTGCTGCTGGCGCGCATGGGCGTGGGCATCGGCGAAGCGGGCGGCACGCCTTCGTGCAATTCGATCATCTGTGATTATTTCCCCGCCGCGCGGCGCCCGATGGCGCTGACGATCTTCTGCCTCGGCGCTCCGATTGGCGCCTGGCTTGGTGCAGACATGGCGGGCGCAGTGGCCAATGCCTATGGCTGGCGCGCGGCCTTCCTCGTGCTCGGCATTCCCGGTGTGCTGCTGGCGGCGCTGATCATGCTGACGATCCGCGAGCCCAAGCGCGGCCGCCTCGATGCCGTGACCACCGACGATAACCCCACTTTGATGGAAACCCTGCGCTTCTGCCTGAGCCAACGCTCCGCCTTTCACGTCATGATGGGCAGCGGCGTCTCCGCGCTGTGGGGCTGGGGCCTGATGTGGTTCATCCCCACGTTCCTGCAGCGCAACTACCAGATCGACGTAGGCGCCGCCGGTGCCATAGTCGGGCCTATCCACCTCGTGATGGGCATCGGCGCCTCGTTGCTGACAGCGTGGATGCTGGCGCGCCCATCCTACACCGATCCGCGCAAGATCGTGTTCCTGCTTGGCGGCGTGACAGTAGCCGCAACCGTGCCCTCGATCATTGCGATCTATACCCACGACCTGTCCGTGGCGACGATTTCGCTGTGGCTGTTCATTCCGGGCATCTATTTTTACATCGGCCCCGCCTTTGCGCTTGGCCAGAACCTTGCGCCGCCCAAGATGCGTGCCATGTTCAGCGCCATTGCGCTGCTCATTGCCAACGTGTTCAACCTCATCGTCGCGCCGCAGGGCGTGGGCATGCTGAGCGACTACTTTGCAGGCCCTGCTGGGCCGGACGCTGCTTCGCTGCGGTCTGCCCTGCTGATCCTTGCGCCCACGGG
Source organism: Novosphingobium sp. (assembly GCA_044379435.1). GTDB lineage: Bacteria > Pseudomonadota > Alphaproteobacteria > Sphingomonadales > Sphingomonadaceae > Novosphingobium. Next base: position 5,764 of record JBIPOH010000046.1, on the reverse strand, counting down.
CTTCTGGGCAGCATTCCACTATTTCATGGCGGCCAGAACGATCGTCGATGATCAGAAGCGAGCTATTGGTTATGTCTGAACTCAACCTCCTTCCCTCCTACATCAATGGCCAGTGGGTTCTCCCGGCCACCTCGACGGCTGCGTTCGAGGCGATCAATCCTGCCACCGAAGAACCCTGTGCGCGCGTGGCGCTGTGCGGGGCGGACGATGTGGACCGCGCCATGGCGGCAGCCCGCGCGGCGTTCGATGGCTACGCGGCGATGGGCCTTGAGGCGCGGCTTGCCCTTGTCGAAAAGCTGATTGCGGTGTTCGAGGCGCGCTATGACGAAATGGTCACGGCGATCAGCACCGAGATGGGTGCGCCTTACGACCTTTCCTTCAATGCGCAGGCCGAATGCGGCCCTGGCCACCTCAAGGAAACGGTGAAAGCCGCGCGCGACATGGTGTGGGAGCGCCAGATGGGCGGGCGCGGACGGCTGGTGCATGAACCGGTCGGCGTCTGCGCGCTGATCACGCCGTGGAACTGGCCGATCAACCAGCTCGCCGCCAAGGTCGGCCCGGCGCTGGTCGCGGGCTGTACGATGGTGCTGAAGCCCAGCGAGATCGCCCCGCTTTCCGCGCAGCTGTTCGCGGAGTTCATTCACGAGGCAGGCTTCCCGGCGGGCGTGTTCAACATGGTGCACGGCACCGGCCCGGGCATTGGCGATGCGCTGACGAGCCATCCGGAAGCCGACATGGTGTCCTTCACCGGCTCCACCCGCGCAGGCATCCAGGTGGCCAAATCTGCCGCCGAGACCGTCAAGCGCGTCAGCCAGGAACTGGGCGGAAAATCGGCCAACATCGTGTTTGCCGATGCCGATGTGAAAGCGGCCGTCACGCGCGGAGTGCGGCACTGCTTCGGCAATTCGGGCCAATCGTGCAACGCGCCGACGCGCATGCTTGTCGAAGCTTCGGTCTACGATGAGGCAGTTGCCGTCGCCAAGGCCGTCGCCGAAAGCGTGAAGCTGGGCGATCCCAAAGAGAAAGGCCCGCACATCGGTCCGGTCGTCAGCAAGGTGCATTACGACAAGATCCAGCGCCTGATCGAAGCCGGGATTGCCGAAGGCGCGCAGTGCGTGGCAGGCGGTCCGGGCCGCGCCGACGGGTTTGACCGGGGCTACTACGTGAAGCCCACCGTGTTTGCGGGCGTGAACAACAAGATGACCGTGGCGCGCGAGGAAATCTTCGGCCCCGTGCTGGTGATGATCCCCTTCAAGGACGAGGCCGAGGCCATCGCGATTGCCAACGACACGCCCTATGGCCTTGCCGGCTATGTGCAGAGCGGTGACATGGAGCGCGCGCGGCGCGTGGCCCGCAAGGTCCGCGCGGGCAGCGTTTACGTGAACGGCGCGGGGCAGGACTACTGCTCGCCCTTCGGCGGCTACAAGCAATCGGGCAACGGGCGTGAATGGGGCGAGTTTGGCCTCCACGACTATCTGGAAATCAAGGTCATCAACGGCTTCGAAGCGGCATGAAGCTCGCCGATATCGAGACGTTCGTCGTCGGCAATCCGCCGCCGCATTTCGGCGGGCGCTATTTCGTGTTCGTCAAGCTGACGACGGCCTGCGGGATCAGCGGGATCGGGGAGGCTTATTGCGTCCCCTTTTCCCCGCATCTTGTGGCGAAGATGATCGAGGACGTGTTCGCGCGCTATGCGGCGGGCCGCGATCCGCACGATATCGAGAACCTGTGGCGGCGAGTCTATTCGAGTGGGTTCACCCAGCACTCCGATCTTTCGGTGATGGGCGTGCTGAGCGCGCTGGAAATGGCCTGCTGGGATATCATCGGCAAGGCGGCGGGGCAGCCCGTCTACAAGCTGCTCGGCGGGCAAGTGCACGAACGCCTGCGCGCCTACACTTATATCTATCCGCGGCCCGGCGATCAGACCGACGTCTACCACGATCCGATCCTCGCGGCGGAACGTTCGGCGGAATATCTCGCCATGGGCTTCACTGCGCTGAAGTTCGATCCGGCGGGGCCTTATTCCGCGTTCGACGGGCGGCAACTGTCGCTGGAAGCGCTCGATCTCAGCGAGCGTTTCGCCAACACCCTGCGCGAAGCCGTGGGCATGAAGGCCGACCTCTTGTTCGGCACGCATGGCCAGATGACGGCGGCAGGCGCGATCCGGCTGGCAAAGCGGCTAGAGGCCGCCGATCCGCTCTGGCTGGAAGAGCCCATCCCGCCCGATGCGCCCGAAGAAATGGCCAAGGTGGCGCGGGCGACCTCGATCCCCATCGCAACGGGCGAACGGCTCGCCACCAAGTATGATTTTGCGCGGCTGCTCGATGCAGGCAGCGCAGCCATCCTCCAAATGAATCTGGGCCGCGTGGGCGGCCTTCTGGAGGCCAAGAAGATCGCGGGAATGGCCGAAGTACGCCACGTGCAGATCGCGCCGCATCTCTACTGCGGGCCGGTCGTCGGCGCGGCCAATATCCAGCTGGCGACGGCAACGCCCAATTTCCTGATCCTTGAAAGCATCGAGGAATGGGGCGGCTTCCATTCCGACATTCTCAAGACTCCGATCCGATTTGAAGAGGGCCACGTGATCCCGCCAACGGTGCCGGGGCTGGGCGTGGAACTCAACGAAGAGGTAGCGCGTGCGCATCCCTATACCGGGGATATGCTGCACCTCGAAATGACGCAGCATCCCGTCCGATGAGCGAGACCTTCGATTATATCGTGGTGGGCGCAGGCACCGCCGGGTGCGTGCTGGCCAACCGGCTGACGGAAGACGGCAAGTCCTCCGTGCTGCTGCTCGAAGCGGGCGGCAGCGACCTTTCGATCTGGATTCAGGTGCCCATCGGCTATGGCCGCACCTTCTTCGACAAGCGCATCAACTGGATGTATGACACCGAAGCCGTTGAAGGCCTTGGCGGGCGCAGCAGCTACTGGCCTCGCGGCAAGGTGATCGGCGGATCGGGCTCGATCAACGCGATGGTCTATGTGCGCGGGCAGCCGCGCGATTTCGATGATTGGCGCGCGGCAGGCAATCCCGGCTGGGGCTGGAAGGATGTGCTCCCGTTCTTCACCAAGTCCGAGGACTTCGACCGCTACAGCGCGCATCACGGGCGCGGCGGGCCGCAGCACGTGACCGAGATCACCCCGCACGTGCACCCGGTTTGCCACAGCTTCATCGAAACCGCAGAGGGCCTTGGCTTTCCGGTGACGAGTGATTTCAACGGCAGCAATGCTGAAGGCGTGGGCTTCTACCAGATCAACACGCGCGGCGGCTGGCGTGCCTCCACTGCCAATGCGTTTCTGCACCCGGCTCGGAAGCGCCCTAACCTTGAACTGCGCACCAAGGCGCAGGCCACGCGCATAGTGTTCGAGGGCGCGCGGGCGGTCGGCATCGAATACCGGCGCGGCGGGAAACTCCATCAGGTTCGTGCCCGGCGCGAGGTCATCCTTTCGGGCGGTGCGATCAATTCGCCGCAGTTGCTGATGCTTTCAGGGCTTGGCGATGGTGCAGCATTGGCGCAGCATGGCATATCCGTGCAGCAGCATTTGCCTGCCGTGGGCCGCAATCTGCAGGACCATCTCGCCGTCTCGTATTTCTACAAGGTGCGTACGGCAACGCTCAACGACGAGCTCCATCCTCTGATCGGAAAGGCCAAGGCCGCGCTGCGTTTTGCCTTCGACCGGCGCGGGCCTTTGTCGCTCAGCGTAAACCAGAGCGGCGGCTTCATCCGCAGCGACGCGGACGCACCCAACGTCGATCTGCAGCTCTATTTCAGCCCGGTGAGCTATACCCAGACGCCGCTGGCTGCGCGCAAGCTGCTCAATCCCGATCCGTTCTCGGCATTCCTGCTTTCGTTCAACCCGTGCCGCCCAAGCAGCCGGGGGCATCTGGCGCTGCGCTCCGCCGATCCGCTGCAGCATCCGGTGATCCAGCCCAATTACCTTTCGACCGAACACGATATTGCCGAAGTGCTGGCGGGCAACCGCTTGCTGCGCAAGATCGCGGCGAGCCGGCCACTGGCGGATATGATCACCGAAGAGCTCGTGCCCGGACCCGCCGTCCAGACCGAGGCCGAGCAGCTCGCCGATTTCCGCGCGCGGGCGGACACCGTCTATCACCCCACCGGCACCTGCGCGATGGGGCCGGATGCGGCGACTTCCGTGGTCGATGCACAGCTGCGCGTGCACGGCACCGAAGGCCTGCGCGTGATCGATGCCTCGATCTTCCCCAATATCACCAGCGGCAACACCAATGCGCCGACGGTGATGGTGGCGGAAAAGGGCGCGGCTATGGTGCTGGCGGATGCCCGGCCGTAAGGTCAGCCGATAGCCCTTGCACTCGTCGGCCCGTGCTTGACACGGGCCTTGGCTTTCTTCTTCGGGCGCCGCGCCGGAAGAACAGCCCAACCCCGTGTGCAGCACGGGGTCATGGGAAAAGATCAACGTAAAGTGGTCAGAGGCCAGAACTGGCAGCAAACAGGGACAGTCCCCCACATTAGGGGACTGTCCCTGTTTTTGCATCAGCGGCGCGGCACCACTTCGTAGCCCTGCTCTTCAGGCTCATCGTCGACCATCTGGTCCGGGAAGCCGGTGCCCAGCACCTTCAAGCCCACCGGCTCTTCATAACGGCGGATGATGTTGGGCGAAAACTCGCGCGGACCGAAGGCGGCTTCGCCTTCCTTGAACAGGCGCACGATCAGCGGCGACATTTCAACTGGAACGCCGGTTTCCTGCGCGATCTTGTCGAACAGGCCAACGTCCTTGGACACGAGGTCCATCGTGAAGTTGATATCACGGCTGCCGTTGAGGATGACCTGGCTTTCCGTTTCATGGACGAAGCTGTTGCCCGAAGAGATGCGGATCGCCTCGTACGTCGTGTTCATGTCGAGGCCCATGGCCTTGCACACCGTCAGCGCCTCAGCGAGCGCGACGAGGTGCGCGGTGCAGAGGAAATTGGTCATCACCTTGAGCTGCGAGGCCGTGCCCCAATCGCCCGTGTGCAGCACGCGGCGGCCGAGCGTGGTGAGGACGGGAAGCACGCGTTCGAAGCCTTCGCGCGGGCCGGCGGCAAAGATCGAGATATTGCCGGTATCGGCGCGGTGGCAGCCGCCCGAAACCGGGCATTCCATGAACAGGCCGCCGCGCGCTTCGACCAGCGGGCCAAGCCGCAGGACTTCAGCATAGTCGGTGGTGCTCATTTCCATCCACACCTGGCCGGGGCGCATGACGGACAGGAAGCCGTCCGGCCCTTCGGCCACGGCCGCGCTGGCTGCGGGCGATGGCAGGCAGGTGATGATGACGTCAACCGCCTCGCCCAGCGCCGCCGGGCTGGCCGCTTCCTTCGCGCCGCGCGCGACATATTCCGCGACGAGCTCGGGATTGAGATCGCGCACGGTAACGTCATGGCCATTGCGGATGAGGCTGCCCGCCAGCTTACCGCCGACATTGCCAAGGCCAATGAAACCGATCTTCATAAAACTCTATTCTCCGGGGATCAGCACGATCTTGCCGATGTGCTTCTTTTCAAGGAAGGCGCGCTGCGCCGCGACGATTTCGGAAAGCGGATACGTGGCAGCGACGAGCGGGCCGATCTCGCTGCGCTCGATGTAACCGACGAGATTGGGGAACACTTGCGGCTCAAGGATCGTGCAGCCGTAAAGCGTCAAGTCCTTGAGGTAGAGCGTGCGCAGATCAAGCTCGGCAATCGGGCCAGAAATCGCGCCCGCCACGCCGTAGCGCCCGCCGCGTTTCAGCGCATCGAGCAGCG
>JBIPOH010000287.1:0-4410 GCA_044379435.1 Novosphingobium sp. | reverse complement strand
AGCAGGGGATCGCGTAGAGCACTTTCCGATGGCTGCCTCGCTGGTGCACGGACCGCGTGGCCATCCTGCCGCGAGCAGCCTTGGCATTTTTGGCCAACCATGCGCGGGCGCGGGCTCGAATATGCAGTATCATGCAATGCCCTGCCGCAGTGCCAGATCAGGTCAATGGGCGATCCCCCCGCAGCCCATAGCCTGCATCCGGATTGGACCCCGCGTCGCGCAGGCAGACGCGGGCCATTACAGGGGAGTTTCCAGACAATGATCAGGCGCAGCGCCAACCTCTTTGCAGCGGGCACGGCCCTTGCTGCCCTCATGATGGCCGATGCGGCACTGGCGCAGGCCGCCGGGGCCGAGGCTGAAACCCCCGCCGACAGCGCCGCCGGCAGCGAGATCATCGTCACCGCCACCCGCAAGAGCGAGAGCATCAACAAGGTTCCGCTCAGCGTCAGCGCGCTCTCGCGTGAGGCGCTGGATAGCCGCGGCATCCGCAACTTCAACGACGTGATGCGCCAGACCCCGGGCGTCAGCTTCGAGAAATCGAACACCACGACCAACATCGCCATTCGCGGCGTCAATTCCTCGGTCGGTGCAGCCACCACCGGCATCTACATCGATGACGTGCCAATCCAGATCCGCCAGCTCGGCTATGGCGGCGGCAATGCCTATCCGGTGGTGTTCGATCTCGACCGCGTGGAAGTGCTGCGCGGGCCGCAGGGCACGCTGTTTGGCGCAGGCTCGGAAGGCGGCACGGTGCGCTTCATCACGCAGCAGCCCAGCCTCGATACGCTCAAGGTCTATGCCCGCACCGAGGCCGCCACCACCCAGCACGGCGCCGCCAGCGGCGAAGGCGGCATCTCGCTCAGCGCGCCGCTGGTCGAGGGCAAGCTTGGCATGGTCGTCAGCGGCTATTACCGCCGCGATGGCGGCTATGTGGATCGGATCAGCTCGTTCACGAACAAGGTCGTTCAGCCCAACGCCAACAGCACCGACAGCTTCGTCGCGCGGGCCGCGCTGACCTGGCAGCCGGTCGACAACGTCAAGATCACCCCGGCGGTCTACTACCAGAACGTCGAGGCGGACGACAGCGGCGAGAGCTGGGAGAAGTTCTCCGACTACGGCAACCACAAGTTCATCAACGCCAATCAGCTCGCTGAAACGAGCAAGGACCGCTTCACCCTCGCCTCGCTCAACGTCAGCGTCGGGCTCAGCGCGTTCGACGTGATTGCAGTCGGCTCCTACTTCGATCGTAAGCAGGCGTTCGTGCAGGATTACACCAACTTCAACCAGACGCTGTTCACTGGCGCCAATGCCCTGCCGTTCTTCCCCCAGCAGCAGGGGCCGTCGGACTTCCTCGTTGCGCAGAAGAACTGGACCGGCGAGCTGCGTCTGCAGTCGAACAGCACCACCAGCCCGCTCACCTGGGTGCTCGGCGGGTTCTATTCGAACGCCGAGCAGACCTCGCTGCAGAAGGTCACCGATCCCTACTTCCCGGTCTATCTGTTCGGCGCACCGGCTCCGGTCGCCGGCTTCTCGATCTATGATCAGAACGCGGTATCCACCGACGAGCAGGCGGCCGTGTTCGGTCAGGTCACCTACAAGATCACTGACAAGCTCTCGGCGCTGGCTGGCCTGCGCTACAGCCACACGGTCTTCACGATCCGTTCGGTGGCGCAGGGCTTCGTCGTCGGCCCGCTGGTGGACGACCGTGGCCGCCAGAGCGAAAACCCGATCACGCCCAAGTTCGGCCTGAACTTCCAGGCCACGCCCGATACGCTGGTCTATGCCTCCGCCTCGCGCGGCTTCCGCGTCGGCGGCTACAATCCGCAAGTCGGCACGTTTTGCGGGCAGGAGCTGGCCAACATCGGCTATCCCGGCGGTCGTCCGACCAACTTCGGGTCGGACTCGGTGTGGAGCTACGAGCTTGGCGTGAAGAGCAAGTTCGCCGGGCTCGGCAGCGTGCAGGCCAGCGTCTACCAGATCGACTGGAAGGACATCCAGCAGGCGGTGGCGCTCAACAGCTGCGGCTTCCAGTTTACCAACAACCTCGGCAAGGCGCGCAGCCGCGGCTTTGACCTGCAGGTGGAACTCCGCCCGACCAACCGCCTCACGCTGCAGGCCGAAATCGGCTACGTCGATGCCAAGTTCCTTGATACGGTGCTGGGCGGGCCGACCGCGTCTGCGCCGTTCGTCAGCGCGGGCGATGCCGTGCTCGGCGCGCCGTGGACGATTGCCCTTCACGGGCAGTATGATTTCGACGTGTTCCGCGAACGTGGCGGCTATATCCGCACCGATTTCGACTACCGCTCGAAGCAGAGCGCGCTGCCGCCCTATCTCAACCCGGCGAACGGCGCGATCGACACGGCCCTGCGCGTGCCGCCTGCATTGGCGTTCTGGTCGGCGCGTCTGGGCGTGCGCCCCGGCAACTTCGATATCTCGCTGTTCGTCAACAACATCCTCGACAAGTCCACGTGGACGCGGCGCGAGCGGGCTTCGAACCCGTTCGAGTTCTTCCGCCGCGAAACGATGCGACCGCGCACCTTCGGCGTGACCGCGTCCTACCGTATGTGAAGAATACCCTGCGCGCCGCGCTGTTCGATAGCGGGCAGGCGGCGCGGACGGGATCTGGGGAGAATGCTGCGATGAAGACCACGCGTCACCTGCTGGCCCTAGCCAGCCTTCTCGCGGCAGCTTGCGCGGTGCCGCAAGTGGCAGAGGCGGCGCCCAAGGCCGCCGCGCTGCGCTTCATCAACGGCCATATCTATACCCCGCAGGGCTGGCGCAGCGCGATGGAGGTGCGCGGGCGGACGATTGTGCGCACCGGCACGCGCGCGCAGGAAAAGCGCTGGCCGCGCCGGGGAGCACAGGTGGTGGATCTTGGCGGGCGCACCGTGATGCCCGGCCTCTACGACATGCACGTCCACCCCGTGCTGCAGGCCAAGGGCGAAGAGGGCCGCTGCCGCATTCCGCAGGATGCCGGGCCGCAGCGCCTGCTCGAACTCGTCAGCGCCTGCGTGAAGGCCACAAAGTCCGGCGAATGGGTGAGCGGCGGCCAGTGGCAGTCCTCGCTGATGACCGGCACGCCGATCACCGCTGCCACGCTCGATGCCATCTCGCCCGATAATCCGGTCATGCTGTTCGACGTCAGCGGCCACAGCGTCTGGGCCAATTCACGCGCGCTGGCGGCGGCGGGGATCAACGAGGGCACCCCCAATCCCGAAGGCGGGATCATCGAACGCGACGAGAGCGGCAAACCCACCGGCGTGCTGCGCGAGACGGCGGGCCGCCTGCTGACCGTCAAGGTCCCGCCGCAGCCGCGCGCCGAAACGGAGCGCCAGCTTTCCGGGCACCTTGCCATGCTCGCCGGGCTGGGCGTCGTCGGCTATGTCGAGGCGATGGCCTACCGCGACGACCTTGAGGTCTATGCCGCGCTGGCCGACAAAGGCGTGCTGAAGCAGCGCGTGCAGGCCTGCATCGCCTCGTCCGAAGCCGGGCAGCCCAATGCCGCCTTCGAACAGACGCTGGCAGACCGCGGCAAGTTCGCGCGCGCCACGTTCAATCCCCATTGCGTCAAGGTCTTCGCCGATGGCGTGCCGACCGAAAGCCACACCGGCGCGATGCTGGCGGATTATCAGGCCGGCCAGCCCAATGCCCCCGCGCGCGGCCTGCTGCTGTTCGATCCCGCCGCGATGGCCAAGGACGTCACGCACTGGGACAAGCTGGGCATCACCGTGCTGTTCCATGCCGCCGGAGACCGCGCGGTGCGCGCCTCGCTTGATGCGATCGAGGCAGCGCGAAAGGCCAATGGCATGGCTGGGCCGGTCCATCAGGTCGGCCACCTCACGTTTATCGATCCCGCCGATTTGCCACGCTTCAAGGCGCTGCGAGCTGCCTCGGAATTCTCTCCCTATCTGTGGAATCCGCAGCCAATCAACGATGACATCACCATGGCAGTGGGTGCCCCGCGCATCGACCGCGTCTGGCCAATCCGCGAAGGCTTTGCCGCCGATGCGCTGGTCGTGGCCGGGTCAGACTGGGCTGTGGTCCCCTCCCCCAACCCATGGATCGGCATCGAAACCGCCGTCACCCGCCGCAATCCCGGCGGCGGCGCGCGCAGCTATGGCCTTGCCGAGGCGATCACGCTCCCTCAGGCGATCACCATGTTCACGATCAATGCGGCAAAGCGCATGGGCATGGCGGACAAGGCGGGGTCACTCGAAGCCGGCAAGTTCGCCGATTTCCTCGTGCTGGACCGCGATCCCTTCGCGGTTCCCGTGACCGAGATTCACCGCACGACAGTCCTCGAAACATGGGTCGGCGGGGAGCGCATATACACGCGGGCCAAGGGCTGAACACGGATGTGGCGGCGCTTCATCAGCCCCATTGCCTGCCTTCTCCTGCTCGCGCTTGTTT
>JBIPOH010000286.1:0-4413 GCA_044379435.1 Novosphingobium sp. | reverse complement strand
TGGGGATCGAGCCGAGCGGCTCAGCCTCTTGGCGAAGCAGGCGGATTGCGGTCAGTCCGTCCATGCCGGGCATGCGTAAATCCATCAGTACGACGTCATATTTCGATCTGGCCAGCATGTCCAAACCGGTTTGGGCATCTTCGGCTTCGGCCATTTCGATATCAATGACGCTGAGCATGTCGCGCACGACGCGCCTGTTCAAGGCATCGTCTTCAACGAAGATCACACGCATTGAAAGGCACCCTTCATTTCACTGTCACGCCGATGACCATCAGGCTGCTTCGCGCTGCGATGTCTGGGGCTTCAGAAGCGCGTTGGCCGCTTCGATGAGCATCGAAGGTTTTAGCGGCTTTTGCAACAGGATCGCGGAACCCAGCTCAAGGGCCTCGGCCCGTTTGATGCCATACTCGGCGGGAAGCAAGAGGATGGTGGAGGCGCCCTGCTCCTTCGCGCGGGCGACAGCCACGCGCAAATCAGCGCAGTGAGCTTCGCCATCCAGCAGCCCGGTCGCATCGATGATGAGCACGCCCACACGCTCAACTTGCAGGACCCTGCTCGCCTCTTCGAGCGTTTGCGCACCGTGAACGGTCTCGAAGTGAGGTTCGAGCACGGCCTTCACCTTGGCCTGCCGCAACTCGTTGCTATCGACAACCAGGGTTGTTCGGGCAGCCGGAACCTCATGCGCCGGCTGCGCCAGATCATCGGTGCCGGGTTCGCGGCCGATTGGCAGGGTTATGCGGAAGGTCGACCCCTCGCCCAAGGTACTGGTGACGCCGATCTTGCCGCCAAGGGATGCAATGATGTTGCGGCAAATGGCCAGCCCCAGACCTGCGCCGCCGAAACCGCGCGACATGGCGTTGTCTACCTGATGGAACGGTTCGAACACCCGTTCAAGCTCATCGTCAGGAATGCCGATGCCGCTGTCGCGCACCTGAATTTCAACGGTTTGCTCATCGTGCATGGCGCAGCTCAGCCACACGCTGCCCTGCGGGGTGAACTTGATCGCGTTGGCCAGCAGATTGAACACCACCTGCCGCACGCGCGCCCCGTCGGTATAGGCAAGGTGCGGTATCCCGCTGACATCGAGGTCGAGACTGACCCCCTTGGTCTGGGCATCAGCCGCCCAGAGCGAGGCGCTATCGACGAGAAGGGCGCGAAGGTCGCAGAAGTCCTTCCGGATGGAGATTTCGCCCCCTTCCATTTTCGCGACATCGAGCAAGTCGTCGACAAGCGATTGCATGGTCTGGCCTGCGCCGAGCACGAGGTTCACGCGTTCGCGCGTATCCTGATCGAGCCGACCGTCTGCCAGGATCACTTGCGTCATGCCCATGATGCCATTGAGCGGGGTGCGGATTTCGTGGCTCGTCATCGCCAGAAAATCAGTCTTGGCCTTGAGCGCCGTCTCCAGCTTCGCGTTGACATCGGTTAGCACATCGTTGGCACCGCGCACTTCGTTGCGGCTTTTGCGCACCGAGAGGAAAGCCAGCCCGACGACCACGATAATGGCAAACGCAGCCAGCAAAAGGCCGGTGGCAATGGTCCCGCGTTGCCGGGCAATCTCGACATCGCGCTGCAGTTGGCCCTGCTTGAGTTCGGCGATGCGGGTTTTCTGGTTGGCCGATGAGAACCTGGCTTCCAGCAGCTGCGAACTGGTGGACGTAATGATGTTGCGCGCCTCGCTATCGAGGCGCTGATAAGCCTGAAGGTGACGGAGCGCGAGATCAGGCTTGCCGATGCGGGAATAGAGGTCGGCGGCGAGCTTGTGGAAATCGAGATAGCTCAGATCGGTCTTGGTGAGATCGATCCCGGCGAAGAGCTTGTCGATATGCCCCTCGGCTTGGCCGTCGTTGCCCTGCGCAATGGCGATGGTCGCTTTCGCCCCATAGGTATAATGCAGCCAGTCGCGCGCTTCATCCGTTGCCCCAAGCTTGGCGGCCAAATTCGCGCTGCTGATGGCTTGCGGCAGTTTTCCGGCAGCCACCTGAACCAGGGCAAGATTGGTCAGGATGCGGGTCTGAAGCACGGTGCTCTTCAGTTCCCGGGCGTTGGCAAGGGCCGCCAGATAGGCCTTTTCCGCCTCAGTCCAGCGGCGCATCAAACGATAGGCTTCGCCGCGATTGTTGTTCGCGCCAAGCGAGACACCGGGATCCTTGTTATAGATTTCCTGCGCATCATCGTAATACGAGAGCATGCGTTCGTAATCGCCCGCATCCCAGTAGATCAGCCCGATATCCTGCAGGGTCATCGCCTGCGCGCGCTTTTCGCCCGCCTTCTGAAAGATACGGTGGGCTTCCAGATAGCTTCTGAGCGCTTCAGCGGATTTTCCGCCAAGCGCCGCTATTGCGCCCTGCGAGCGAATGAGATCGCCGTGCAGCTTGCTTTCCGGCGATGCGCTCGTCGCCAGATTGATCGCCTCGGGCAGAATGCTGCGCGCCATATCAAGCCGGTTGAGGCCGATGTTCGCTTCGATCTTGAGCCACAGCGCCGTGGCCCGTGCAATCTGCTGTTCGCGCCCGGAAAAGCCCGCCGCTGTGCCCAGCGCGAAATCGGCCTGCTTCAGGGCCGCGCTCGGATTGGCCAGCATCTCGACCTTGCCGCGCTCGATGGCCTTGGCAAACGCAGCGGGCTGCGCCGTTTGTGCCGCTGCCGGGCGTGTCTGGATGCCGAAAATCAGGCATGCAACCAGCAGGATGACAAGGGGCGAGCGCATCTTGATACCTTGGAGCAAAGAACCATCCGCCGCGTCGGAGCTTATTCAACTCCGCCGCGAAGATCCCCCAATGCTCTAGCTATCAAATATTAAGGTAGAGAAAATCCGAAGTCGCGCCCCGCGGATCAGAAGAACATCCGCACTTGTCCGCCCAGCGTCCAGCGCGCGATGTCGCGGCGCACGTTGCGCGTTTCGAAGCTGCTGAACAGCGCCAGATTGGTGTTGCCGCCCGCCATCGTCGCACCATAATGCGCCTCTGCATGAATGCGGCGGCTGGCAGGATCTGCAATGTCGATGGTTTGCGTGATGATCCCGCGCTCGCCGGTTTCGCGGTTGACCACACCGATGGACCGGAATTCGGCTTGGCCCCTTTCAATCTGCAGCGGCTGCGCCAGCGTGAACCGCAGATTGTCCGCCATGCCCAGCAAGCCGGTCTTGGAGAAGCCAATCTGCCACGCGGTGCTGGTCATCTTGCCAAGGCGGAAGCTGGCCGTCCGGTCAGACATGCTCTGTGCGACCGTGGCAGAGGCAAACAGCTGCAAGCTTTGGCCCACCATCGTGTCGCCAGAAAGCGTCGCGCTGCGGGAAACCGTGCCCGAACCGAAGTCGCTTCGCACCAGCGACCGCACACCCAGCAAGGCCCGCGCCTCGTCAAGATGCGTGAAGGCAAGCGCCACATTGGCGCGCGGGCCGATTGCGCGCTCGATCCGCAAATTGGCCGCCGTGGCCTCATAATCGCCGAGCAGGCGCTGCTGATCGAACAGTGCGGTGGTCGGCGCCGCGCCCGAAAGCTCGTTCACAATTCTGCGCCGCGCATTCGTGATGCCGAAACTGATGCGCATGGTCGGCGTGAGTTTTACGCGGGCTGCAATATGCGCATTGCCCGATGCGAAGCCGAGCAGGGGATCATTGCCACCCGTGTTCGGATTGAAATCGGACGACAGCTGCATCGCACCTGTGCCCGCGATCGCCAGCGCCCCTTCGCCCGATCCTGCTGCAAAGGCCATCGCACCGCCGGGTGCAGTGATTTCCAGCGTCGATGCAAAGCCGGGCTGCAGGCCAAACCGGGTTTCCGCGGTGCGATAGCGGCCGCGAATAGCTCCAGCCATTGGCATTGAGACCAATGTTGGCCCTTGCGTTGTCGGTCAGGCTGGCAAAACGGCGCCCGCCCTGGAGGTTGCCTTGAAATGCGGCCTGTCCCGTGCCGACCCACGACATGAACAGATCGTACATGTGCTTCTGGAACGTGCGGCCACTGACCGAGCCGTTGAACATGCGGCTCGAAAGCGGAATGAGAAAATCGCGTTCAGAGCTGTCGAGCTTCTCGAAGGCCGTGAAGTAGGCATTTCCGGACGACCAGTTGGCCTGTACCCCCTGACTGAGCAGGGTCTGCGCGCTGACTTCGTTCGACGCCGATCCGTCGACAAGGTAAAACTGGAGCCGGCTGAAATCGAGGGCGGACTGTGCGGCCTGAATATCCAGCAAACCATGACCGTAGACAGGATCGACGCCGGGCGCGCCCAGATCCTGCGCACTTTCCAGAATGATCTTGGCCACATCACGCGGATACTGTTTCAGCCAGGGCCAGCGGTCCTGGATGAGCGCAATCGCCCCGGCGACCAGAGGCGCGGCAAACGACGTGCCGGACATGCGCGTGACACCGCCCTTGCCGTCGGAAACCAGCAGCAACTCGCCCGGCGCAA
>JBIPOH010000285.1:0-4424 GCA_044379435.1 Novosphingobium sp. | reverse complement strand
CGCAGTCTCGCCCGCGCCAAGCATCAGGAACCCGTCTGGCATCACCGCACTCGATAGGCGGGCGAAGGCCTGCGTGCGGACCTGCCGATCGAAATAGAGCAGCACGTTGCGGCACAGCACCAGATCGAACGGCATCCGTCCGGGGAAGGGGCCGAGGATATTGTGCTGATGGAACCGCACCTTGCAGCGCACATCCTCACGCACCTGCCACCCGCGCGGGGTCTCGTCGAAGTGGCGTAGCATCTGGGTGACGCCGAGCCCACGCTGCACTTCGAACTGGCTGTAGCACCCGCTGCGCGCCGCGTTGATCGCGCGGTGCGACACGTCGGTGCCGAGGATATCGATCGTCCAGCCCTGCCACCGTTCCGCCTGTTCGTTGAACAGCATTGCGAGCGAATAGACCTCTTGCCCCGTCGAACAGCCCGCTGACCAGATCGAAAGGCGCCGCATATCCCGCCGGCGGTGGGCGATTTCAGGGAGGATTTCGCCCGGCAGCTGATCGAAGGTCGGCTTGTCGCGGAAGAAATAGGTCTCGTTGTTGAGCAGCGCCTCGACCACTTCCTGCGACAGATCGGGGGTCTCCGGCCCACCCGGAGGCGCGGCGAGCAGGCACACGAGCTGGTCGACATTGCTGATCCCGTGCGCGCGGAAAATCCCCGCGAGCGCCGAATTGACCCGCCAGCGGCGGCTTTCGGTCAAGTGCTGCCCGGTCCGTGCTTCGAGCAGATCGGCGATGATCTGGTGGGAGGCTTCGCTGACTTCTATCACGCGCGCGGCCTACCGCAGCGCCGGAGAAGCGGGTGTGGCGGCCTGAGCCATCACCGCATCGCCGAGCCGGTCGGGCGGCGCGATCATGCTAGCCAGCCCCGCACGCGCGACGGCGCCCGGCATGCCCCACACCGCGCTCGAATCGGCGTCCTGCGCGTAAATCGTCCCGCCGGCATCGACGAGGTCCTTGGCCCCGAGCGCCCCGTCGCGGCCCATGCCGGACAAGATCACCCCGAGCGCGCGGCCGTCGCAGGCTTCGGCAAGACTGGTCAGCATCGGATCGACCGAGGGCATGCAGCCGCTCGCCGCAGGCGCAGTGCTGACCTGAATGGTGAGGGTGGAGGCGCCCTTGCGGCGCACCACCATGTGGCCATGGCCGGGCGCGATCAGAATCCGCCCTGGGCTCAGGATCAGGCCATCGGCGGCAATATCGGCAGCACGCCCGCAAGCAGCCTCGATCTGGCGCGCGAAGACCGGCATGAACGATCCGGGCAGGTGCTGGGTGATCAGGATCGGCAGATCGAAATCCGGGCCGAGCCGCCGCAGCATCAGGCCCAAGGCGTGGATCCCGCCGGTCGAAGCGCCGATCGCGATTGCCTCGGGCCGCAAGCTGCGCCGGGAATAGCCGGGTCGCGCAAAGCTGGGTTCGACAAGGCGGGTGGTCAGTCGGTCACTATCGTCGAGGCGGCTGCCCAGCGCGCGGATCTTCCCGAGCAATTGCGCGCGGTATTCATCAGTAAAGCCGCCGGGCCGCGGTTTGAGCAGAGTGTCGGCCGCGCCCATCTGCAAGGCGGAGAGCGTGTGTTCGGCCCCGTCCATCGTCAGCGACGATACGACCAGCACCTGCGGGCGGCCGGGCGTGGCGAGGATTGCGGGCAGGGCGTCCAATCCGCCGATGCCGGGCATTTCGAGATCGAGCAGCACCACATCGGCAGGCTCGGCGGCAAGCTGGGCGATGGCGCGTTCGGCGCTGCTGGCGGTGCCGACAATCATCAGCGCGGGATCGCTGTCCACCATCCGCTTGAAGATTGTGCGGACTGTCAGCGAATCATCGACGATCATCACCCGGATCGCGGCGGCGGCACCGGCGCGGGCGAAGGGGCGGCGCTCGCTCCCGTCAGCGGGGGCTGGCGGGGGCGTCCGGGGAATGAATGAGGAGCGGTTCACGCAAACCCGACAAGCTGCAACTTGATCTGGAGCGTCTCGTGATCAAACGGTTTCATGACATATTCGTCTGCACCAGCCTGTATCGCTTCGCGGATATGGGCCACGTCGTTTTCCGTGGTGCAGAACACCACCTTCGGCCGCTCGCCGCCGGGGCGTTGGCGCAGGTGGACGAGGAATTCGATCCCCGTCATGACCGGCATGTTCCAGTCCAGCAGAACCACATCGGGCATCGACGCATCGCAGGCGTCCAATGCCAGCTTGCCGTTTTCGGCTTCTTCCACGGCAAAGCCGAGGGTCTCGAGGATATGCCTCGAAACCTTGCGGATGACCCGGGAATCATCGACGATGAGGCATGTTTTCATGGGCGTTCCTGCGGTTTGAACCCTGAAACTAGGCGCACTTGGTAAGCATAGGATTAAACTGCGGCTTCGATTTCGTGTCTTGCAGCTTCCGGCCCGGCCAGAAGGGCCGCCAGATCGAGCATCAAGGCGGGCCCCGCCATGGTCTCGACCATGCCTGTGGCAACGCGCGACCATTCCGGCCCGAAACCGCCTGGCACCTGCCCCGCTTCGTCCGCGGCCGTGGTGATGTCTTCAATCGAATCGACCATCAGCGCATAGGAGTGGCCCCCATCCGCCACTACGGCGGCGCGGTGGTCGGTCGGCCAGTCATTGCCATCAGACCCCCCGCCAAAGCCAAGCGCGCGGCGACAATCGATCACGGTCAGCGCCTGACTACGCAGGGCGGTGATGCCCGCAATCCAGACGGGCGCGCGCGGGATCGGGGTGATGGTGCCGATCTCGATCACGGATTTCACGTCGAGCGCGGAGAGCGCGCACCGGCGACCGGCGATCTGGGCGATGACGAGCAGGTCTCCGGTCATGCGGCTTCTCCCTCGGCACGGGCGGCACGATTGACTTCGGCCAGCGCGGCGAGCAGCCCTTCGCGGTCATAGCGGTAGATTGTCTCGCAGCCCGGCGGCGCGTCGGGCTGATCGCGCAAGCGAATCACGCGCGCCGGCAGTGCGCGGCCCAGTGCTTCGGCGACTTCGAACACATCATCAAACACGATCCCGATCGCGGCGGGGTCGGCGGTGCCTTCGGGCAGGATGTCATACCCGGCGCTGGCGACCAGCGGGGCGAGGATGGTGCGCGCCCACTCGCCATCGGGCAGCACGCAGCGCGGGCGGGCGGCGACCAGCGGCGGCTCGCCATGCAACGCGAACAGCGCGTGGGCATCAATCAGCGTGACCGGTTGGCCGCCAATCAACGTCATCGCTTCGGCCAGCGCGTCTTCCGGCACCGGGTGCAGCGTGTCCTTGAGCTCGACCGCGTCTTCGACTTCGCGCACCGCATAAAGCAGTTCGCACGCTCCGTCCGACAGGCGCAGCAGGCGCATGCGAGGGAGGGTCAAGGCGTCTTCGGGCAGGCCGATCAACGGCAGGATCAACCCGTCGATCACCACCCGCGGGCGGGCGGCGGACCGATCGATGGCAGAGGCCGGGGCAGTTTCAATCCGCTGCACCAGTTCCAGCCGCACCGCCGAACGGCGTCCGGCAAAGTCGGTGAACAGCATCGCGCGCGGCAATTCGGCGGTGACGACGGCCTCGCTTTCCAGCGGCCCAATCGCCCGCACACGGGTGTCGGACATCAGGTTGTGCTGGCTGGCGATATTGGCGACATCCAGCAACAGCACCGGCTGGCCATCATCAAGCAGGGTCGATCCGGCATAAAGGCCCGAGCGCATCACCGCAGGCGCAAGCGGCTTGACCACCAGATCGCCGTGATTGTGGATGCCCTCGACCGCGAGCGCGAACAGATCGCCGCTGGCGAGCCGCAGCATCACCAAGGTCGGTTCCCGCGCAGCAATTTCGCAAGTGTTGAGGCCCAGCACCTCGCCCAGCATCAGGCACGGCACCCGGTTGCCGCGGAAGGTGACCAGCGCGGTCTCGCCCATCCGGGTGAAATCGAGCGCGTGGGCCGAAGCCTGGACGATTTCCTCGACATAGCTTTGCGGGATAGCGAAGCGATGCCCGCCGACGTCGACCGTCAGCCCGGCGATGATGCTGAGCGTAAGTGGGATTTGCAGGCTGAACAGCGTCCCCTGGCCCGGAACACTGGTGACCTTGATGCTGCCGCCGACCTTTTCGAGGTTCTGGCGCACCACATCGAGGCCCACGCCGCGGCCTGAGACATTGCTGACGGTCTCGGCGGTGGAGAAGCCGGGTTCGA
The DNA here is from genome assembly GCA_044379435.1 of Novosphingobium sp. Lineage (GTDB taxonomy): Bacteria > Pseudomonadota > Alphaproteobacteria > Sphingomonadales > Sphingomonadaceae > Novosphingobium. The sequence goes on along the minus strand of JBIPOH010000285.1, from coordinate 258 downwards.
AGATCAGGTTGAGGATCTTGTCCCGGCTCATCGTCTGCCGCTCTGATGCGGTGATGAGGCCGGTGGCGATCGCCTTGGCGGCGATGCGGTCCTCGTCCAGCCCGCGCCCGTCATCGGAAATGGCGATGCTGATGGTGTTGCCCGATTGGCGCGCGGCAATAGCCAGCAGGCCGATCTCGCGCTTACCATGGGCGAGGCGGGCAGAGGGCTGCTCGATCCCGTGGTCGACCGCGTTGCGAATGAGGTGGGTGAGGGGAT
>JBIPOH010000045.1:0-14935 GCA_044379435.1 Novosphingobium sp. | reverse complement strand
CGTGTGATCGAGCGATCGGTGATTCTGCCGGGCAGCCGGATCAACTGGCAGTTTGCCGTGGCGGCGAGCCGCGGCGAGCTTGATGCGCAAATCCGGCGCATCCGCGCGATTTTGTTGTGGTCGTTCGTGGTGCTGGCGCTGGGCCTGATCGCCATGGCCGCCCTACAGACCTATTATGGCCTTGGCCCGCTGCGCCGCGTCCGCCGCGCGATTGCCGACATGCGCGAAGGACAAGCGCGGCGGGTGGATGAGCCGCTGCCGCTGGAAGTGCAGCCGCTGGTCGAGGAGATCAATGGTCTGCTGGAACATTCCGAGCGGCAGGCCGAGGAAGCGCGCACCCATGCTGGAAACCTCGCCCATGCGCTGAAAACGCCACTGACCGTGGTGATGAACGCCGCGACGGCCAAGGCAGACGACCTTTCCGATACCGTGATCCGCGAGGCGGCGGTGATGCGGCGGCAGGTGGATCACCATCTGGCCCGCGCCCGCGCGGTGGGGCGCCGTGCCACCGGCCTCGCCCGCGCCACCGTGGGCGAAAGCGCCGAGGCGGTGGAGCGCGCGGTTGCGCGGCTTTACCCCCACGTGCGCTTCGATATGGATGGCAACCGCGAGGCGAACGTTGCCATCGAGCGGCAGGACCTCGACGAGATTCTGGGCAATCTGATCGAGAACGCGGCCAAATATGGCGGCGGATCGGTGTTCGTGACGATGGACGCGGTGCCCGACGATCCGAAAACCTGCGAGATCTGGATCGAAGACGACGGCATGGGCATCCCGGACGAAGCGCGCGGCAAACTCTTTGCGCGCGGCGCAAGGCTCGATACCGGCAAGCCCGGCACTGGCCTTGGCCTCGCGATCGTGCGGGATGTGGCCGAGCTTTATGGCGGCGCGATCACGCTGGGCGAGAGCGAGGATCTGGGCGGATTGCTGGCGATCCTGCGCTTGCCGCGTTCGGCGGGGAAGTAAGTTCCGTTTACGCGCGTGGATGGGCGCTGCGGTAAACGTCGAGCAGAGTTGCGGCGTCGACTTTCGTGTAGATCTGGGTCGAGGACAGGCTGGCGTGGCCCAGCAGTTCCTGCAGGCTCCTGAGGTCCGCGCCTGCACCCAGCAGATGCGTGGCGAAGCTGTGGCGCAGCGCATGGGGCGTGGCGGTGGCGGGCAGGCCTAGCACGGTGCGGGCGCGGGCGACGGCGCGCTGGATCATGGCTTGCGCCAGCGGGCCGCCCTTGGCGCCGCGAAACAGCGGGGCTGCCTTGTCGAGCGGGTAGGGCACTTGCCGGGCGTAGTATTCCACCGCTTCCTTCACAATGGGCAGGATTGGCACAACGCGCTGGCGGCCGCCCTTGCCAGTGACGGTCAGCACATCGCCCAGCGGCAGGACGGCGGCGGTGAGCGACAGTGCCTCGGCAATGCGCAGCCCCGCGCCATAGAGCAGCAGGAGCACGGCCCGGTCGCGCGCGCCGATCCATGGCTCGGCGCCTTCGTCCGCGACCATGGCGGCGAGATTGACCGCATCATCCGGCGTGACGGGGCGGGGCAGGCCTTTCTTGACGCGGGGGCCGCGCAGGCGGGGCGGCGGGGCTTCCATGCCGCCAGCTTGTGCGCGCGCAAAGCCGAGGAACGCCTTGAGCGCCGAGAGTTCGCGCGCGGCGGAGACATTGCCGATGCCGTCATCGCGCCGGGCGGCAAGCTGGCGCCGCACGTCGGTGATATCGAGCGCGGCCAGCGCGGCCCAATCATGCGGGGGCGGGAGCGCGGCGAGGAGGCGCGCAGCGGTGGCGCCATAGGCGCGCACGGTGTGGGGCGAACGGCGGCGGGCAAGGGCGAGGTGATCGCGCCACGCGGCCAGCAGATCGGGCGCGCTCATGCCAGGGCCAGCCCGGCGGGGACGAGTTCGCCCAGCAGGCCATCGAGCAGCGGCATGCCGGTTTCGGTGACGATCAGGCGGTCGGTGCGCGGGCTGAGCAGGCCTTGGGCCGTGTAGAACGCGCGCTTGGCCGGATCGATGAGGTCTGTCTGGGCAAGGCCGAAGCGCGCGGCGAGTGCAGCAGGATCGATGCCTTCGGCCAGGCGCAGGCCCATGAGGATCGCTTCGGAGGCCTGCTCGCGAATGCCAAGCTCGCGGATTTCGGCGATGCCGTGGTGCTGGGCGGAGACGGCCTTGAGGAAGTTTTCGGGTTTCTTGTGGCGCACCGTGGCAAAGCCCCCGCGCCGCCCATGCGCGCCTGGGCCAATCCCGACATAATCCTGATAGCGCCAATAGGTGAGGTTGTGGCGGCTCTCCTCCCCGATGCGGGCGTGGTTGCTGATTTCGTAGGCGGGAAGGCCAGCCGCGTTCGTCATCTCGCGGGTGAGGGCGAAGAGATCGCCTGCCGCGTCATCATCCAGCGGGGTGAAGTGCCCCTCGCGCACCAAGGTGGCGAAGCGCGTGCCGGGTTCGATGGTTAGCTGGTAGAGCGAGAGGTGGCCGGTGCCGAGCGCCAGCGCGCGGGTGAGCTCCGCTTCCCATAAGGCGGGCGTGTGATCGGGACGGGCGTAGATCAGATCGAAGCTGACGCGGGCGAAATGGCGCTGCGCCACGTCCAGCGCGGCAAGGCCCTCGGCGGCATTGTGCAGGCGGCCAAGGAAGCCAAGCGCCGCATCATCGAGCGCTTGCAGGCCAAGCGAGACGCGGTTTATGCCGACCCCAGCGAGTGCGGCGAAGTTGGCGGCTTCGACCGAGGAGGGGTTTGCCTCGAGCGTGATCTCGATGTCTTGCGCAAAGCGCCAGTGCCGGCCCGCCGCCTCGATCAGCGCGGCGACGAGGGCGGGCGGCATCAGCGAGGGGGTGCCGCCGCCGAAGAAGATCGAAGTAAGCTCGCGCCCGCCGGTCAGCGCAGCTTCATGAGCCATGTCCGATAGGAGTGCGGCCTGCCATGCTGCCATGTCGGTGCGTTCGCGGACGTGGCTATTGAAATCGCAATAGGGGCACTTGGCGAGGCAGAACGGCCAGTGAATATAAAGAGCGAAGGCCATGGTGCGTTCCAGCCCGAGTCGGGCCGGTAAAGTCAAGGGCCATCGCTCTGGAGGAAGCGCATATGCTGCGTAAATCGACAGTCCTCGCGTTTGGTCTTGCGGCAGCAGCGATGGCTGGACCGGCCTTGGCGCAAGTGACCGCCGCGCCGAACGAGGTGGTGGCAGACCGCCTGCTCGCTGCGCAGAACGCGGAGCGGGTGCGGCTGGGCATCAAGCCGCTGGTGTGGAGTGCAAAGCGGGCTGAGCACGCGAAGAAATGGGCGCAGGCGCTCGCGGTATCCGACATGATGGAGCATTCCGTGGCGGGCGCCGATGGCGGCGAGGGTGAGAACCTGTGGTTCGGCACCAAGGGGGACTACACGCCAGAGGAAATGATCGGTTTCTTCGTGGATGAAGGTAATATGTTCAAGCGCGGCGTGTTTCCGGATGTTTCGACCACGGGGCGCTGGGAGGATGTGGGGCACTATACCCAGCTGGTGTGGCAGGATACGCGCGAGGTGGGCTGCGCCATCGTGAGCAATACGCGGCGCGATGTGCTGGTCTGCCGCTATTGGCCTGCGGGCAATGCTCCGGGCAAGCCGGTGTTCGACTATACGGCGAAGGCGGCGGCTACAGTCGCTCCCGCCGCTGCCCTTTCACCGGTTACGTCAAAGCCGAAGAAACGAGCTTCGAAAAAGCGTCGGCGCGGTGGCTGATGTCGTGCTTTTCGGCGGGGTCGAGCTCGGCGAAAGTGCGGGTATCGCCTGAGGGCACGAACACCGGATCATAGCCGAACCCCATCGTGCCGCGCGGCGGCCAGGTGAGCGTGCCGGGGGCGCGGCCTTCGAACACGGCCTCGCGGCCATCGGGCCATGCCAGCGCAAGGACGCAGGCGAACCAGCAGTCGCGCGGGGTATCGGGGCCAAGCTCGGCCAGTTTGCCCTCGACTTTGCCCATGGCCATGTACCAATCACGGCCCGGCCCTCCTTCATAGGGCGCGGCTTCGGCCCAATCGGCGGTGTAGACGCCCGGCGCACCGCCCAGTGCGCTGACGCAGAGCCCCGAATCGTCCGCGAGCGCCGGTAGGCCTGCAGCACTGGCCGAGGCATGGGCCTTGATCAGCGCGTTTTCGGTAAAGGTCGTGCCGGTCTCGGCAGGCTCGGGCAGGCCGAGTTCGCCCGCCGAGAGGCAGTCCATCCCGTAAGGTGCCAGCAGCGCCCGGATCTCGCGCAGTTTGCCCGCGTTGTGCGTGGCGATGACGAGTTTTCCGGGCGGGAGCAGGCGTGTCACCGCTTGGTCGCCTTCTCTTGCGCGGCGAAGATTTCGGTGCAGCCGATGCGGGCGAGGCGCAGAAGGCGCAGCAGGCCTTCCTCGTCATAGGTCGCACCTTCCGCCGTCGCCTGCACTTCGGCGATATGGCCGCCTTCGATCAGCACGAAGTTGGCGTCGGCATCGGCGGAGCTGTCCTCGATGTAGTCGAGATCGAGCACTGGGTTGCCGTTGTGGATACCGCAGGAAATCGCGGCGACCTTGCGGGTGAGCGGATCTTCCTTGATCGCACCGCTGTCCATCAGCGACTGCACCGCAAGGCGCAGGGCAATCCACGCGCCCGAGATCGAGGCGGTGCGGGTGCCGCCGTCGGCCTGGATCACATCGCAGTCCAAGGTGATCTGGCGTTCGCCGAGCTTTTTCATATCGGTGACGGCGCGCAAGGAGCGGCCGATAAGGCGCTGGATTTCCTGCGTGCGGCCCGATTGCTTGCCCTTGGCCGCTTCGCGGCTGCCGCGCGTGTGGGTGGCGCGGGGGAGCATCGAGTATTCCGCCGTGACCCAGCCTTCACCCTTGCCGCGCATGAACGGCGGGACGCGTTCTTCGACAGATGCGGTGACGAGCACCTTGGTATCGCCGAAGCCGATCAGCACCGAGCCTTCGGCGTGCTTGGTGAAACCGGTTTCGACGGTGATGGCGCGCATTTCATCTGCGGCGCGGCCTGAGGGACGCATGGGAATTCCTTTGTTTCGTGACTGCGCTGCCTTTAGCCGTGCAGGCGCGGAAGGAAAGGGGCTAACGCACAGACTGATAAGCCGATCCCTTTCATGGCGCGGAAAACTGCCCTAGATGAGGCCCATGGCTGGACCCGGACTTTCCGAACTCTCCACGCGCGCTCGCGACATTTTCCGGCTGGTGGTCGAAGGCTATATCGCCAGCGGCCTGCCGGTGGGTTCGCGCACGCTGGCAGGCAGCGGGGCCGTGGGGCTTTCGCCCGCTTCGATCCGCTCGGTGCTGCAGGAATTGCAGGATGCGGGGCTGCTGGCCGCACCCCATACCAGCGCGGGGCGGATGCCGACCGAGGTTGGTCTGCGCCTGTTTGTCGACGGGATCATGCAGGTGGCCGAACCATCCGCCGCAGACCGCGCGCAGATCGAGCGGGGGCTGGCCGAGGGCGGCACGATCGAGGCGGCGCTGGCGGCGGCGAGTTCGGCGCTGTCCGATCTCTCGGCGGCAGCGGGGGTGGTGATGGTGCCCCGGCGCGAGCTGCGGCTGGCGCAAGTTTCGTTCGTTTCGCTGGGGCAGGGCCGCGCACTGGTCGTGCTGGTGGGCGATGATGGCAGCGTTGAAAACCGGGTGATCGATCTGCCGGGTGCTGCCAACGCGATGACGCTGGAGCAGGCGGGCAATTACCTGACGGCGCGCATGGCCGGGCGCACGCTGGCCGATGCGCTGCAGGCGATCCGTACGGAGATTGCGGGCGGGCGTTCGGCGCTCGATGCGGCAAGCGCAGCTTTGGTCGAGCGGGGGCTGGCGGTGTGGAGCCGCGATGCGGCGCAGCGGCCAGTGCTGGTGGTGCGGGGCCAAGCCAATCTGCTCGATGAAACGGCGCTTGGCGATATCGAACGGGTGCGGCAACTGCTGGATGAGCTGGAAGGCGCAGAGGCCATCGCGGGCGTGCTCGATGCCGCGCGCGAGGCCGACAGCGCGCGCATTTTCATCGGCAGCGAGAACCGGCTGTTTTCGCTTTCGGGCTCGTCCGTCATTGCCGCGCCATGGCGTGACGGGGATGGGCGCGTGGTGGGCGTTGTTGGCGTTATCGGGCCGACGCGGTTGAATTATGCGCGGGTTGTCCCCATGGTTGATTTCACAGCCCAATCGCTGGGCAGGATCATCGCACAGGACGGATTTACCCGAAAATGACTGACAACGACACGCGCCCGCAGGACCCCGAAGTTTCGGCTGAACTGGAAGGCGTTCCTTCCGAACTGACGGACGGCGGAGATGCGCTTGGTGATGTGATTGAGGCGCTGAAGGGCGATCTCGAAGCGGCAAAGCAGGACGTGCTCTATGCCAAGGCGGAGACACAGAACGTGCGCCGCCGCATGGAAAAGGAAGTGGCCGATACCCGCGCCTATGCCGCGACCGCCTTTGCGCGCGACATCCTTTCGGTGGCAGACAACCTTTCGCGCGCGCTGGAGACGATCCCGGCCGAGCTGCGCGAGGACGACAAGATGAAGAACCTTGTTTCGGGGCTCGAAGCCACGGGGCGCGAGATCGAGAAGGTGTTCGCCAGCCACGGTATCAGCCGGATTGCCGCCAAGGGCCTGCCGCTCGACCCGCACCAGCACCAGGCGATGCTGGAAATCCCGTCTGACGACGTGGAGCCGGGCACCGTGCTGCAGGAATTGCAGGCCGGCTACATGATCAAGGACCGCCTGCTGCGCGCGGCGATGGTCGCGGTGGCGAAGAAGCCGGATTGAAGCTCTACGCGAAACCTGTTTTCGAAAGCAGCTCATGCTGAGCTTGTCGAAGCATCTGGCACGGCAGTCGCGCCAGCACCCTTCGACAGGCTCAGGGTGAGCGGGTTTCTGGTTGTGGCTCGAGGTCAGTTAGCCGACGTCTCGAGCAAACCTACCACTTCAGCCGTATCGTAAAGGTCCGCGAACACGAACGCCATGTTGTGCAACGTGGCGGCGTGTTCGGCGTCGGTCAGCGCAGCGTTGGCGTCTGCGGCGATGAGGACGCGGTAGTTGAGCTGCATGGCATCGCGCGCGGTGCTTTCGCAGCAGCAGTTGGTAAGCGTGCCGGTGATCAGCACCGTGTCGATCCCGCGCGCTTTCAGCACAGCATCGAGATCGCTGGTGCCGGGGGTGAAGCCGCTGAAGCGGTGCTTGTCGACCACCGCGTCGCCGCCCTGCACATCGAGCGTCGGCCAGAAATCGTGATAATGCGCGCCGTGCGTGAAGGCCGCGCGGTGCGCCGCCGCGCCTGCGCCGAGGCGGCGGACGAAGACGGACCAGCTCGCGGCATCGGGCGTGGTGAAGCGCAGGAACACGTTGAGCCCGCCGCTGGCGCGCACCGCAGCGCTGATGCGGTTCACATTCTCGACAATCTCGCGCGCCATTGGCACTTCGACCGGCGAGCCTGCCTCCATGAAGCCGTTCTGCATGTCGACGCAGATGTGCGCGAGGCGGCTGGGATCGATATCGTCAAACACATTGCGCACGCCGCCGCGCGGGGCGGCGACAGCATCGAGAATAGCGTGGGTATCGACGGCGTGCGGCATGGCGGGTGTCCTTCGCGAAGTTACGCAAAGTGCCATGGATCGGCGCGCGGGCGCCAGTCTTTCCCGAAAAGCCTTTCGCGTGGCGGAACAATTCGCGCTTCGCGGCGTTGTCGGTGCGGGGGGCCGACAAGCGGCCAAGGGCCTTGAGGAGAACGGAACAATGAAACGGGCTTATCTTCTTTTCATCACGACACCAGTGGCCGTCATCGCGGCGCTCTCGCTTGTCGGCTGCGCCAGCAACTATGCCGCTGAAGGCGCGCTGGCGGGGGCTGCGGGCGGCGCGCTGATCGGCGGGGTGACGGGCGGCGATGTGGGCAAAGGTGCCGCGATCGGTGCCGCGGCGGGCGCGGTGGGCGGCACGCTGATCAAGAAGCGCGGCCACTGCTATCGCCGCGACCGCTATGGCTATGAATACGAAGTGCGCTGCTAGGCCAGCTGTACCGGAAACGGCAGTGCCGCGCTAAGCTGGGCCAGCGGCGGCGCTGCCGAATGCGGCGCGCCCTTTGCGGCGAGGAAGGCATGGGCGACCAGTTCGGCCTGCTGCTCGATGCCATAGGCGGTGAAGGGCCGCGCCGGATCGAAGCGGTAGGCATAGCGGCAGAACGGGTGGCGCATCAGCAGCAGATAGAAGCGGCCGTGCTGCTGGGTCTGCCAGACATGCACCAGCTCGTGGATGAACAGTGCCTGCAGGCTGTGCGGGGCGAGGCTGAAATCGTCGCGGTAGTTTTCACAGGCTGGATGGAAGTGGATCTGGCCCATCGGCGCCATCACCGTGCCGCGCGGCTGGAACGGAAAGAACCGGCGGCGGCGGATCCGCACCGGGTCAAGATCGAGCGCGGGGCCGAACACACCCCGCGCCAGATCGCATTCGCCGGGCGTGAGCGGCCGCTCTCCGCCCGGCAGGAGTGCGTGAGGTCCGCTCACATATGGTCCATCATGCCTTCCATCGCGCCGGTTTCCTCGACCTTGGCGAACGTGCTCACCTTGTCGCCATTGGCCAGCGTGAAGGTGACTTCAACGTCCTTGCCCGCCTTCACCGTGCTGGCAAGATCGAACAGCATGACATGATAGCCGCCCGCCTTGAATTCGGCGGGCTTGCCCTCGCTGAACTCCACAGCTTTCACCGGTGCCATCGAAGAGACGCCGTTCTCGGTCTTGGTTTCGTGCATCTCGGCGCGCTGGGCGCCATCGACATGGACGGCAGCGAGCGTGTTGGGCTTGCCCGCATCCTGCTGGATCGTGAAATAGAGCACGCCCGGATTGCCCGCGACCGCAGGAAGCTTGATCACCGGTTCGAGGACGCTGACATGCGGCGCGTTGTCCGGCGCGTTCGCTTCTGCCGCCGAACCGGCAGCGGCAGCGGAGCCGCTGGCATCGGGCGCGGGCGCATTGCTGCTGCATGCGGCGAGCGCAAGGAAGCTCGTGGCCGCGAAGGCGGCAAGAGTGGTGGAACGCGTGGGGCGCATCGAGGTTCTCTCCAGTTTGGAAACGAGATGTAACATAGCCGGGTGGCTGGGCCTTGTCCCGGGGCGAAGGCGACCTATATCGCCCGATGAAAGAGCTGCATAGACGAAGGCTTGCCCGGCTCGGGGGGCGCTTCACACGCGGCGTCTCGCTGACAAGGAAACAGGAAAACCATGGCTAAAGTTATCGGTATCGACCTCGGCACCACCAACAGCTGCGTTGCGGTGATGGACGGCGGCACTTCGAAGGTCATCGAGAATTCCGAAGGCGCGCGCACCACGCCCTCGATCGTCGCGTTCACCAAGGACGGCGAGCGCCTCATCGGCCAGCCCGCCAAGCGTCAGGCCGTGACCAATCCGGACAACACCGTGTTCGCGGTGAAGCGCCTGATCGGCCGCCGCTTCGAAGATCCCATGACCCAGAAGGACATGGCGCTGGTTCCCTATGGCATCGTCAAGGGCAAGAATGGCGACGCGTGGGTCAAGGCAGGCGGCGAAGACTACAGCCCCTCGCAGATTTCCGCCTTCATCCTGCAGAAGATGAAGGAAACCGCTGAATCGTATCTTGGCGAAACCGTGACGCAGGCCGTCATCACCGTGCCGGCCTACTTCAACGACGCGCAGCGCCAGGCGACCAAGGACGCCGGGCAGATCGCGGGCCTTGAAGTGCTGCGCATCATCAACGAGCCGACGGCGGCTGCGCTCGCCTATGGCCTCGACAAGCAGGACGGCAAGACCATCGCGGTCTACGACCTTGGCGGCGGCACCTTCGATATCTCGGTGCTGGAAATCGGTGACGGCGTGTTCGAGGTGAAGTCCACCAACGGCGACACGTTCCTGGGCGGTGAAGACTTCGATAACGTGCTGGTCGAGTACCTTGCGGACAAGTTCAAGTCCAAGGAGAACATGGACCTGCGCACCGACAAGCTGGCGCTGCAGCGGCTCAAGGAAGCCGCCGAAAAGGCCAAGATCGAACTGTCGAGCGCGCAGACCACCGAAATCAACCTGCCCTTCATCACCGCGCGCATGGAAGGTGGCAGCACCACTCCGCTGCATCTGGTGGAAAACCTCACGCGTTCGGACCTTGAAAAGCTCGTCTCGGGCCTGATCCAGCGCACGCTGGAGCCGTGCCGCAAGGCGATTGCCGATGCGGGCCTGACCGCCAAGGACATCGACGATGTGGTGCTGGTGGGCGGCATGACCCGCATGCCGCGCGTGCGCGAAATCGTGAAGGAGTTCTTCGGCAAGGACCCGCACACCGGCGTGAACCCGGATGAAGTCGTCGCCATGGGCGCGGCGATCCAGGCGGGCGTGCTGCAGGGCGATGTCAAGGACGTGCTGCTGCTCGACGTGACCCCGCTTTCGCTGGGTATCGAGACGCTGGGCGGCATCATGACCAAGATGATCGACCGCAACACGACGATCCCGACCAAGAAGAGCCAGGTCTACTCGACCGCCGAGGACAACCAGCAGGCGGTGACGATCCGCGTGTTCCAGGGCGAGCGCGAGATGGCGCAGGACAACAAGCTGCTCGGCCAGTTCGACCTCGTTGGCATTCCGCCCGCGCGGCGCGGCGTGCCGCAGGTCGAGGTGACTTTCGACATCGACGCCAATGGCATCGTGAACGTGAGCGCCAAGGACAAGGGCACGGGCAAGGAGCAGCAGATCCGCATCCAGGCCTCGGGCGGCCTTTCGGACAGCGACATCGACCAGATGGTCCGCGATGCCGAGAAGTTTGCCGAAGAGGACAAGAAGCGGCGCGAGGGCGCAGAAGCGCGCAACAACGCCGACAGCCTTGTCCACGCGACCGAGCGCCAGCTGGAAGAGAACGGCGACAAGATCGACGCTTCGCTGAAGGCCGAGATCGAGGCCGCGATTGCCGAGACCAAGACCGCGATCGAGGGCGGCGATCCCGCTGACATGAACGCCAAGACTCAGGCCCTCACCGAAAAGGCAATGAAGATGGGCCAGGCGATCTACGAGAAGGAGCAGGCTGCTGCTGCCTCGCCGGATGCGGCGGCTCCGAAGGACGCTGACGATGTCGTGGACGCCGAGTTCTCGGAAGTCGACGACACCAAGTGATGTTGCGTTAGGCTGGCCCGCCGCCGGTTCTTCGGGACCGCGCGGCGGGCAGTCTGCCGGGGATGGGGACCGCCCAATTTAATTGGAACTTGGATGTCGGCAGAAATCGATTTCTACGAATTGCTTGAGGTAGAGCGCACCGCGGACGACAAGGTGCTCAAGTCTGCCTATCGCAAGCTCGCCATGAAGTACCATCCGGACAAGAATCCGGGGTGCCAGGAGAGCGAAGCAAAGTTCAAGCAGATCAACGAGGCCTATGCCTGCCTGTCCGACGCGCAGAAGCGCGCGGCCTATGATCGCTATGGCCATGCCGCCTTCCAGCAAGGTGGCGGCGGTGGCGGTTTCGCCGGCGGCGGCGATTTCGGCGATCTGGGCGATATCTTCGAGACCATCTTCGGCGGGGCCTTCGGCGGCGGACGCCAGCAGGCGCGGCGCGGCGCAGACTTGCGCTACGACATGGAAATCACGCTCGAAGAGGCGTTTCACGGCAAAGCCGCCGAGATCGCGGTCGAAGTGGCGCAAAGCTGCAGCCCGTGCGGCGGTACCGGCGCAACCCCGGGTACGTCCGCGCGGCGCTGCAACTTGTGCGGCGGGCACGGCAAAGTGCGCGCGCAGCAGGGCTTCTTCATGGTCGAGCGCACCTGCCCGACTTGCCACGGGCGCGGCGAAGTGATCGAAAGCCCCTGCAAGAGTTGCCGGGGCGAAGGCCGGGTCGATGCCGAGCAGAAGCTCGAAGTGCAAATCCCGACAGGCGTCGACAATGGCACGCGCATCCGGCTTGCGGGCAAGGGTGAGGCGGGGCCGCAAGGCTCACCGCCGGGCGATCTCTACATCTTCCTTCACGTGAAGCGCCACCGCATGTTCGAGCGCGAGGGCACGACCTTGCTTACGCGCTGCCCGATCAGCTTCACCAAGGCGGCGCTGGGCGGCGAGATCGAGATACCCGGCGTCGACGGCGCGCGGCACAAGATCGAGATTCCCGCCGGTATCCAATCGGGCAAGCAACTGCGCAAGCGCGGCGCCGGGATGCCGGTGCTGCAGGGGCGCGGATCGGGCGATCTGGTGATCGAGATTCAGGTCGAGACCCCGACCAAGCTTTCGGCCCGCCAGCGCGAACTGCTGCGCGAGTTTCAGACGACTGAAACGGGCGAGGAAACCCCGCAATCCAAGGGATTCTTTGACCGCATCAAGGACGCCTGGAGCGACCTGACCGAGTAGGATGTGTGGGGGCGTTCAGCCCCCCGCAAACGCGGCATTCACTTCCGCGATCACGCCGTCGACCATGCCTGCCTCTGCCGTCAGCCGCGATTTTTCTTCGTTCAGAATGGCGAGGAAAGCGTCACGCTTGAACTGGCGGATCACGCTGGGAGGGAGCGGCGGCTCGGCGGTCGAGGCGATCAGATCGACCGTGCGTTCGGCGCCGTGGAGGCGGCCCCAAAGGTAGTCGTTCTCGCGGTAGGCGCGGGCAAAGAACGCGCCGAAGTGGAAGAACTCGATCCCCTTGAGGCAGGCGAACGTGCCGCCGGTGCGGATCGACGTTGCGTCTTCGGGTGAGATGCGGTCGACCTTGACCGGATCGAATTCGCCCATGCCTTCGCCTTGCAGCAGCGGCAGAGTGGCCACGTCGTAGAACGGGAAACCGAGATAGGCATAGAGGAAGCGGTGGCGCAGCGGCTTGCTCATCGCCGTCAGGCCTTCGACGATCATCGCATCGACGGCCAGATCGATGCCCGCCAGATCGCGCCGTGCGGCAATTTCGCGCAGCACATCGGCAGGCCGGATGAGCGCGGCAGCGGCGCTCGCTGCAAAGTCCTCGCCAAGGCCTGCGGCGGTCTGCTTTGCCTGATAGAGCGCCTGCGCACGGAAGACCACGTCGCGCGCGGCTTCGCGTTCGGCGGAAGAAATCCCTTCGGCCTCGTCCCAGTCTTGCGTGAGCCGCCGGGCCAGCAGCTTCAGGCGGCGAATGCGAAAACCAAGGTCATGCGCCCGGAAGAAGGCAATGGCTTCTGCCGTCGCCCCGCCTTTGGCCAGCGCCAGCCGGTCAAATCCCAGCGTGGCGAGATGCGCCCAAAGCTCTGCCTCCACTGCGCCGCGTTGGGGGGCGTCGGGCATGGCTTCCTCGATCACGCCCGCCAGCGCGGTGACAACGCCTGCAAGTTTGACCTGTGCATAGCCGTGAAAGGCAAAGCCCGCCTGTTCGGCGGCGGCCTGCTGCGCCTTGGCGCGCCATGCGGTCAGGCGCTTGAGGCTCGGCTGATCGAAGAAGATCGTGTAGCCGAACAGCCGCTCGACCGCCGCGTCGATCTCACCGCGCAAGGTATCGACGATCATGCGCAGCCGCGCCCGTTCGCGCGATTGGGCCTCCAGCGCTTCCAGATTGTCGCGGATCGGCTGTTCGCGCGGGATCGAGGAGAGCGAGCCGAAGATCGCGGAGAAGAACCCAACGGTGCGTTCGAGGCTGTCGGCGGGGTCGGGCCGCACCGGGCTGGGGTCGATATAGACGAAGCGCCGGTCCACCTCGCGCTGGGCGGGGCGGTCGCGCAGCACGGCCATGGCGGGCGCAAAGGGGCGATTGACCAGCACGGCCCCATCGACAAGCGCGACATCAGCCAGCTGCCCGCGCTTCCAGCGGCTGGGCATGACGCGCTTGAGGAAAGCGTCGCGACCCGCCCAGGCGAGCCCGCGTTCGCGCATCAGGCGGTCCATTTCGGAGAGCATGAGTGGGGGGAATGCGCCGGGGAAGCTGGCGGTGGAGCGGGCAGCAAAGACCAGTTCTGCGCGCTCGGCGAGATCCTCGCCCCCACGCCCGTTGGTGCCTGCGGCCGCATTGCGGCGAAAGCCGATGGCAAGGCGGTGTTCGCTTTCCTCGACCACCGGCGGGCTGTTGAGCCGCAAGTCTTCGAGGTGGCCGTTGAAATCGGTGGCGGTGACGAGCAGGTCGAGCGGGTGGCCGGCGGGCAGCAGGGGCGGCGTGGCCCCGCCGGTTTCGCCCCCAGTGGCGGCCATCGCGTCCAGCGCTTCGGCAAGGAGATGGGAAAAGCCGATCCCGCTAAACGGCGGGGCAAACCAGCGCGCGCGGATCAGGTGCGAAAGCTTGAGGCGCACTTCGCGGCGCGTGGTGGCCGAAGCCACGGTGCGGCTGACGACATTGCCCGGGCGCTTGAGCAGGAACCAGACGAGCGGCTGCGCCCAGAACTTGGCAAAGCGGCTCCATGGCCGGGCATCGGGATCGAGCAGCACTTCGACGTCCGCGCGTTCGAGCCACAGCCGGGTGAGGGGTTCGAGGCTCTGCCCGCTGGAGAGGGCCTGCGCGAGGAACACGCCGTTGATCCCGCCCGCGCTGGCGCCTGAAATGATGTCGGGCAGGATGCGCAGGCGCACCTCGCGCGTGTGCATCAGGGTTTCGAGGAGGCGGCGATAGACTGCCTCGGCCCCCTCGCTCGGCGGGCTGCCATCGTGGAACGCGCGGCTGGCGCGCGTGGCGTACCAGATCTCCTTGGTCACGCCGTGCATGTAGACCGCAAGGCTGATGCCGCCATAGCAGACCAGCGCGAGGCGCAGTTCCTTCTCTCGCATGAGTTGCAGCATGACACCGTGCTGGATCGGGCGCCAGCACGATGTTGACCTCTCCGGGAACATAGCCGGGTGCTGATGCATTACCCCAGTCAGCGGATGCAAAAGAAGGACATCATAATGGTCAATGAACATTTCGTCGAAGTGGAGCGCCCATCCGGCGGCGGGCCCGGCTGGCTGATTGCAGTCGTCCTCGTCATCGCGGTGATCATCGGCGCATTGGTCCTGGCCAACCAGTCGAACAGCAGCGCGCGCAAGGATGGCG
>JBIPOH010000044.1:0-14941 GCA_044379435.1 Novosphingobium sp. | reverse complement strand
CCGGAAGCCGTGCGTGCGCAGGCCGATATAGATCACCAGCGCGATCACGCCCGCACTGGCCGCATCCCACACCAGCCAGCGGTCCGCCATGGCCATGATCAGCCACACGATCTTGCGCGGTTCATCGTTGTTGGCCAGCAGCGCGACTGCCTCGGCTCCGTCCTTGGGCTGCAGCGCGCCGATCAGTTGCCCCAGGAGCAGCGGCGCGGTCATCAACGCGGTCAGCCCCAGCGTCTTGGCCACGCCCTTGCCATCGCGCCACAGCGCCGCCAGCGCGGACATCCCCGCGACAAGGCAGAACACCGCCCAGCCGACCAGATGGCACAGCCACAGCGCGAATCCGATCGGCACGAACAGCGCAGTGCGCAAGACCGGCCGCCGCTCCAGCGCGATCCACAGCGCCATGGCGTGAAACGCCAGCGCGATGGAGAGCGCGAAGTTGGCAAAGCCGTAAAGATAGGGCAGCGAGATGGCGAGCGGCAGGGCAAACAGCGCATTCACTCCGATCCGCCCATGCGCGGCGCGCGAAAGCAGCAGCATGCCCGAAACCATCAGCGGCGGGATCGTGCCCACGATCAGCCGCACCGCCGGTTCCAGCCCCATCAGCGGGGCCAGCAGCTGCACCAGAATGTCCACACCCAGATTGGGCAGCAGCCCCCACTGGAAGGTGTACCACTGGCGCAGCACATCCGTGCGGCCTGCGTCGAGTTGCACTGCATAGCGCGCGGCATGCCCGCCCAGATCGATCAGCGGCAGGACCGGTGCAGATAGGGCGGGAAGGGCGGCCAGTGCGCTCAGCAGCAGAATCAGCGCCAGTTCGCCAGCCGAATCCCTGCGCGCTGGATCGCTTCGCGCAGGCCCGCCGCGCGCATCACCCAGAACCGAGAATGGCCACGCCCTCATCCCACCTGCCTTTAGGGGCGCGCCCATACCGCTGTCAAAGGGCAGCGATCGACTGCGGGCAAGAACGGGCGCGCCCCTTGGCAGATCACACGGCCTTGCGCGACATGCCCTTGAGGACATGTGTAGCTATCCCGCTGCTAGCCAACATTAAAAGTGTGTAAGGAAAGCATGCGGGCCGGTTGAACGCATGATTGGCCGTTGCCCGTCATCGCATTTCGTCATAATCGATAGGCAGATTGCAGTTTTGAAACACGCCAATGTTGAAGGAATAGCCATGAGGAATTTGAGAGGATACATCGGTCTGATCGCCCTTTCCGCCGCCCTGGCGGCCTGCGGCGGCAAGAAGGAAGAAGCTGCAGCACCTGCTGCCGAAGCGCCTGCGGCTGAAGCTGCGGCCCCGGCTGCTGCCGGCGATGCAGCTGCAACCAAGGTTGCTGCTGACGCGACCGACACCCTCGACGGCACCAAGTTTGCCGACATGAAGGGCGATGCCGCTGCTGGTGAAAAGGTCTTCGCCCAGTGCAAGACCTGCCACGTCGTGGAACCCGGCGTGAACCGCATCGGGCCGTCGCTGGCGGGCATCGTCGGCCGCAAGGCTGGTGAAGTCGCTGGCTACAGCTACTCCGCCGCCAACAAGGGCAGCGGCATCACCTGGACGGCCGAGAAGCTGTACCAGTACCTCGAAAAGCCCGCCCGCGTCGTCCCCGGCACCAAGATGGCCTTCGCCGGCCTCGCCAAGGGCCAGGACCGCGCCGACGTGATCGCGTACCTGAGCTCGGCCGCCAAGTAAGCGTTCGACCAGATCGCGCACAAAAAAAGCGCCGCCCCTTTGCTGGGGCGGCGCTTTTTCTTTGCGCATTAAGCTAGCAACGTTCCTCCCGAAAAAGGCCCTCCCGCAAAAGCAGAAGGGCCTTCTCGTCAGTCGGTCATGATGGGTTCAAGCCGCGTGGCTGCGCCGCGCCAGTTCGCACTGCGACCAGATGTCGCTCAGCGCGTCCAGCAGCCGGTCGATATCGCCGTCGGTGTGGACGGGCGAGGGCGTGATGCGCAGCCGCTCCGTGCCGCGCGGTACGGTCGGGTAGTTGATCGGCTGGACGTAGATGCCGTGGTTATCGAGCAGCCAGTCGCTGATCATCTTGCACTTGCGCGGATCGCCCACCATCACCGGGATGATGTGGCTCGGGTTGTCGAGGTGCGGGATGCCCAGCGCGTTGAGCTTGCGGCGCACCGTGCTCACCCGGTCGCGGTGGCGGGCGCGTTCGTAGCCGCTCAGCTTCAGGTGCTGGATGCTGGCGCAGGCGCCTGCGGCAAGGGCCGGGGGGATCGCGGTGGTGAAGATGAAGCCCGAGGCGAAGCTGCGCACATAGTCGCACAGCGCTTCAGAGGCCGCGATATAGCCGCCCATCACGCCAAACGCCTTGCCCAGCGTGCCCTCGATCACGTCGATTCGGTCCATCAGACCTTCACGCTCGGCCACGCCGCCGCCGCGCGGGCCATAGAGGCCGACGCCGTGGACTTCGTCGATATACGAGAGCGCGCCATGCTTTTCGCACACTTCGATGATCTCGCGGATCGGGGAGATATCGCCGTCCATCGAATAGACGCTCTCGAAGGCGACCAGCTTGGCGCGGCCAGGGGCGACGGCGGAAAGCTTGGCATCAAGATCGCGCCAGTCGTTGTGCTTCCATACCACGCATTCGGCGCGGCTGTGGCGAATGCCTTCGATCATCGAGGCGTGGTTGCCCGCATCGGAAAACACGACGCAATCGGGCAGGCGCGCAGCGAGGGTGCCGAGCGCGGCCCAGTTCGAGACATAGCCCGAGGTGAACAGCAGCGCTGCTTCCTTGTGGTGAAGGTCGGCAAGCTCGGCCTCCAGCAGCGCGTGGTGGCGGTTGGTGCCGGAAATGTTGCGCGTGCCGCCTGCACCGGCGCCGCATTCGTCGATCACGGTGTGCATCGCGTCCAGCACCTTGGGATGCTGGCCCATGCCGAGGTAGTCGTTCGAACACCACACGGTCACTTCCTGGGTGCCGCCGTCCACATGGCGCGTCGCCTTGGGGAAGGAGCCACGATGGCGCTCCAGTTCGGCGAAAACGCGGTAACGCCCTTCGCCGCGGATGGCCTCGAGTTCCTGTGTAAAGAAGGCCTCATAATCCATGGCCAAACTACCCCTTCCCATTGAAACTGTTGCCTGAACTTCAGGCGTTGATCCTGTTGGTGCGGCTGGGCAGCGCCCACCCCCACAGTGCGCCGTCACGAAACGGCAAGGCGAAGAAAATGTGCTCGACAGCGCCAAGCGCAGCCATGGCAAACAGCAGGCTGGCGCTGACCGCCTGCGCGCTTGCGGCTGGCGCTGCCAGCGCTTGGGCACCCAGTGTGGCCGCCAGTGCAAGGGTGCCGACCAGCGAGCAGGCAAACACGGCAGAAAAGCGCTGCGGCCCGAAATAGCTGCACAGATACTGCAGATGCGGCGGCAGTAGCGTGCCGATCTGATTGGGCACCCCGGCATAGAGCACCAGCTTGCTGCACAGGCGCAGCGCGAAAAGCAGCAGGAAAACCTCAGCGCCCGTCGGGTTCGGTGCGTTCCAGCTGACCGACATCAGAATCAGCGCTGTCAGCGCCAGCGCGATTTCGTGGTAGATCAGCGTGGAGCTGGCATCGACAAAGCGTTCCCAGCCATGTGCAGAGGGCCGGCTCGGTTCGCGCCGGGGGCCCGCAACTGCGCCCATCAGGAAGCTTGCTTCATGCCACGACCACACCATCAGCGCGCCGACGAACCCGATATAGGCCCCGGCGATGGTGGGCAGCTGCGATCCGATCACCACGGCGATCAGTCCGGCAATGCCGCCCGCTCCGGCCATGGCCAGCGCGCGCGGGAAGGTTGTCCGGTCACGGTTGTCCAGCCACGCGATCAGCCCGGTGGCGAAAAACCACACCACGAGCGTGACCACCATGGGGACAGCATGACCGGACAGGCTTACCACGATGGCTGCATCCGGACCGTGGCGGGCAGCTCATTGGCCCGCGTGCGGTGGAAATACATCCGCGCAAACGCCAGGCCGGCGCCGGCCACACCGCTCATGCGCTGGGCAAAACCGGCCACTCCGCCGCGCGCCTTGCCAGCCGCAATGCGGTTGCTGGCGTTCAGCAGGTCGGCCATGCGGCGGCGGAAAGCCGGATCGTCGGTTTCCAGCTCGATCGGGAAGACCTGCCGGGTGATCGCGGTGCAGACCGAGAACACCTTGTAGTCATACTCGGTCGGATCGACGCCCAGCGCGGCGTGGAACACCGGGCGGGCATGATCGCGCACATACATCGTGGCGTAGACCGACAGCAGGAAAAAGCGGATCCACAGCCGGTTGGCGCCCTTGAGCAGCTTCGGATCGGCGCGCATCAGCAAGGCGAAGGCCTCGCCGTGGCGGAACTCGTCGTTGCACCATTCCTCGAACCACGAAAAGATCGGGTGGAAGCGGTACTCCGGGTGCTGTGCCAGGTGCCGGTAAATCGTGATGTAGCGCGCATAGCCAATCTTTTCAGAAAGATAGACGGCATACCAGATGAACTTCGGGCGGAAGTAGGTGTACTTCTTTGATTTGGTCAGGAAGCCCAGATCGACGCCGATCCCGGCATCCTTCAGCGTTTCGTTGATGAACCCGGCATGGCGGCTCTCATCGCGCGCCAGCAGCTTGAACAGCTGCTTCATATCAGGGTTGCGAGTGCGGCGGGCCATCTCGGAATAGAGCACGCAGCCGGAGAACTCCGAAGTCATCGAGCTCACGAGGAAATCGGTGAACTCCTCGCGCAGCGCAGGCTCCAGCCCTTCGATGATCCCGGCAAAGCTTTCCGTGCGCTTGAAGTGCGTCTTGTTGGGATCGGCCTGCATCTCGGCCATCAGGCCGTCCCATTCCTTGCGAACAAGCGAGACATCGATCGCATCGAGGGCGGCAAAGTCGGTGGTGTAGAAGCGCGGGCTCAGCACGGTTTCGGCCCGGGCCATGGCCATCGTATCAAGCTTGGCGCTGCTGCCGCTGCTGAGGTCGAGCCCGGCGGCGGCTGCGGCGCGGCTGAACTCGGCATGCGCCGAAGAATTGGGGTTAATCGTGGTAGGGGCGTTCATGACGGTCTCCCGGGCGTGAAGCTGACTTCATAGAGTTCGGTCAGGTCGAAATAGGCAGCCAGCTTGATCCACAACCGGACAGGCAGACTCGCCCGCGTTACCGTTGCCATGCGGTCGATGGCGAGGCTTTGACCGAAATCAACGCGGATCGGGGCGCCGTGCACCTTCACGCGGTCGCCGGGGTGGAGCTCGATATCGCCAGCCAGCCGGACATGCGCGTGAAAATGCTCATGCGTCTGCTCGATCTCGATCCGGCAGGGGGTATCGAAGCTGCTGGCAATCATCAGCTTGCGCCTCCGGGTAGCAGCGCGGCGAAGGCGGCGCGGTTGTCCGGCCCGAACGAGCCCAGTTCGATCGAGCGGCCGGTGGCCTTGTCATCAAGGCTGAGCGCGCTGTTCTTCCAAAGCGTGAGCGTGAAGGGCGGGGCCATGCCGACGCCGCGGGCGTGCCGCTCGCGGGCCATGCCGCGCATCACGCCGCGCACGAAGCCATTGCCCGGAACGCCGTCAACCAGCACGCGCACCGTCTCGCCGGTCGTCACGTCCTGCACCACGACGGCGCCATCAGCACGGTCGCTGAAGCTGAGCGTGCGCACCATGGCCGGGGCGACATGCGCTTCGGCGCGGACCTGCGCGGGCACCGCCTCGCGGTCCAGCACGCCGATCTTGACCAGCGTGGTGAGCGCCAGCGCGGTGATCACCAGCATCGCCGCAGAAGCCACGGCGTGCTTGGGGATCGTCTGCTCGTGATCGTGGACCAGGCTCATGCTGCTGCCTCCCTTGCGCCCATGACGGGGCGCGGTGCGGCGGTTGCCGCCTCACTACGCTGCTGCTGCACAGGCCCGACTGCCGCTGCCGCCTTGGCGAGGATGCCCGCCACTTCGGCTGCATCAGGCAGGGCGAGCAGCATCGGCTGGGGCTGGGCAAGGCGGAAGGGCCGGGCGTGTGGCCACAGGATCATATAGCCCAGCATTCCGGCCCCTTGCGGCACCAGCGCGATATCGCCAAACCCGCCGCCAAGCGCGCGCAAGTCTGCCGAGCCCAGCTTGGTGAGCGGCAGATTGATGCACTTGCTGAGCGCCACGCCGATGCGCAGCACCACGCGGCGGTTGGTGATCGTGTAGACCGTGCTGCGGGCCACCAGCAGGGCAAAGCCATAAGCCAGCCCTACCGCTAGCAGCCCGAAACCCGCCGTCATCAGCGCGCCCAGCGGCGTGCCGCTGACCATTGCCCAGGCGACGAGAAGCGCGAAGTATCCGCCGATCCACCGCGCGCCCAGTGCGCTGCGTGCGAACACGCGCGTATCGGGTGCACCCTGCCAGAGGATCGCCTCACCTTCAGGCAGATCACCCGGCAGGCCGCGGATCGGTTCGATATCGTGCTCTCTCACAGGATCGGCTCCTGCCGGTCAGCGTTGGCATAGAGATAGCCGCCGCCGAAGTAGCCGATCACGCGCTCTTCCTCGTAGCGAGTGATCTCGCCCGCTGCTTCAAGCTGCGGCACGCCGTCATAGTCGGCCGCGTTGATCGCATCGATGTTCACGCCCGCGGCGGTCACCGTGGCCATCGCCATCGGCGCCAGCACCGTCTTGCCGCTGGTGGTTTGCACCGAAAGGTAGCGCACCTGGTGCTCTGCCCGGTCGATCCACAGATCGGTCACGGTGCCGGCAATCTTGCCGTCTGCCGCAATCACCTGCATCCCGCGCGGATCGCGATTGCCGCTCCACACCGAAATGTGGCCCTCGGTCGAAAGCGGCACGATGCGGGCGCGGCCATGCGCGTCCTGATCAGGCCACTTGGCGCGATTGGCGTAGGAAGCAGGGCCGACGCCATCAGCCAGCGGATTGCCGGTGGGCACATAAGGCGCACCTGCAAAGTTCTCATACCGCTTGGCGGCGATATCCACCGGCTCGCGGCCTTCCGTGCGCGGCAGCGGATAGGACACGCTGCCGCGATCGAACGGCAGGTGGAAGGTCTTGGGGAGCGCTGTGGACAGCGGGCCGCCCACGCTTTCGACAAATCCGTCCATCTCGTCCTCGAGAGGATAGCCCTCGCGCCGGTCTTCGCGGCGCAGCCAGAACACCAGAGCCACGAAGAACAGGAAGAACGCCCAGAGCGAAATCTCCGCTACGTCAATCGACCCTACAACATATGCGCTTTTCATCGAACGTTCCTTTCCCGGATCAAGGCCCCGGAGGCCGCATGTCCCACCACCAAATTCATTTCTCGCGCCGCACTCACGTCGGAAACTCCGGCAAGACCATCCGTCCGCCGGGCAATTCGCCGGCGATCCCGATGCGTTTGCCAGCGAGCGGCCCCAGCACGATCAGCGCCGCAATCAGCATAACGATTTCAAGGCTGTAGACCGTGGCATACCCTGCCGCGCGGCCGCCTGCGCCGCTGGCCCACGATACGGTATCACGCAGCACCCCGCCCACGGCGAGCGCGCTGCCTGCAGCGGTTGCCTGCACGGCGCCCCAAGCGCCCAGTGCCACCCCGGAATCGCCGCGTTCGGCCAAGGCCATCGCCGCAATCAGCGTACCCACCGAAAACAGTCCGATGCCGAACCCGATCGCGCCTGCGCCAATCGCAAGGAGCATCGGCGCGGCCAGCGGCGCGGCGAGCAGCACGAGCATGAAAGCGCAGATCCCCGCCACCATCCCGGCGCCGGCCAGCCGCAGCGGATCGAAGCCACGCTCAAGTGCGCGGGTGGAAATCGTGAAACCGATAATCGCGCCCATGGCCCAAGATCCGGTGAGCATGGTGGTCGAACCGACAGTCAGGCCCAGCAGTTCGGCGCCATACGGCTCGAGCAGCGCATCCTGCATGGCAAAGGCCGCCGCGCCGAGGCCAATGGCAGTGAGCAAGCGCACGGTGTTGTCTTCGGCCACGAATGCGCGCCACACATCTGCGAAGGCGGCCGTCTTGCGGTCCGGGGCTGTCGCGCGGGGGTTGCGGCTTTCCTGCTTCCACAGCGCGATCACGTTGAGCACCACGGTAACGACCGCCGCGCCCTGGATCACTTGCACCAGCCGGGTGGGGCTGAACGGGGCCAAAAGCGCGCCAATCACAAACGCTGAAATCATCATGCCGACCAGCAGCATGAGATAGAGCAATGCCACCGCGCGGGGGCGCTTGTCGGCGCGGGCCAGATCGGTGGCGAGGGCAAGTCCGGCAGTTTGCGTCACATGCAGCCCCGCGCCCGTGAGCAGGAACGCCAACGAGCCGCCAGCAAGGCCCGGATAGAAAGTGCGCGTCTCGCTCAGCAGCAGCAGCGCGAAGGGCATGATCGCAAGGCCGCCCCACTGCATCAGCGTGCCGAACCAGATATAGGGAACTCGCCGCCAGCCCAGCACCGAACGGTGCGTATCGGACTTGTGGCCGATGAGCGCGCGAAGCGGCGCAAACAGCAGCGGCATCGCGATCAGCAGCGACACCAGCCAGGCCGGCATGTGCAGTTCCACGATCATCACGCGGTTTAGCGTGCCGTTGAGCAGCACCGTTGCCATGCCCACGCTCACCTGAAACAGCGCGAGGCGCAGCAGGCGCGAAAGCGGCAGTTCAGCGCTGGCGGCATCGGCAAACGGCAGCCAGCTCATGCCCACCCGCGTCCACTGCGCCGCAACCCGCGAAAGGCGGGTCTGGACGACAGTGTCGGTCAGGGCGGGGGTGCCGGTCATGCTCAGTCGCGCACCAGTTCGAGCGCGTTGGAAATGTAGAAGCCGGTGCCGATGCGCTGGCTGCGGCGCACCTGCCAGCCGGGCAGCGCAGCTTCGATGCGGGTGACGAGATCGGCTTCGCGCACCGGCACGATCGCGGGTGCGCGGTCGCTGCGGGGGAAGAGCAGGCCCGTGGTGTGCATCGCGCGCAGCATCGGCGTGGAAGGCGCATGGGTGAACACGATCGAGCCGTCGCAGCGTTCAGCCAGCGAAACCAGCGTGGCGACGATGTCTTCCGGCCGGTAATGGATCAGCGAATCCATCGCGACGACATGATCGAAGCGGCCGTGCGCGGGATCGAGCATATCGCCCACGCGCCAGTGGATGCGCCCATGGCCCAGAAACGAGGGGCAGCGTTCGCGCGCGATGGCAACAAGGCCGCCCGCCACATCGACGCCGACCACTTCGGCGCCGCGCCGCGCCGCCAGCACGCTAAGCGCGCCCGTGCCGCAGCCGGCATCGAGCACGCGCTTGCGCCGCAGGTCATGCGGCAGCCAGTTCAGCAGCACATCGCGCATCGCATCGCGCCCGGCGCGCACGGTCGCGCGGATGCCGCTGACCTTGGCATCCGAGGTCAGGTCGATCCACGCCTTGCGCGCCGTGCTGTCGAAGTAGGTCGTCAGCTTGTCGCGCTGCGCCTCGAAGCGCGACGCGTGCCGGGATGCTTGGCCCTCAAAGCCGGACGATGCGCGTGTGGCCATCATTCGTACCCCAGGAAATCGAAGATATCGCGGTCCTTCATCGCCAGCGCTTCCAGTGCGGGCGTGCCGGCCCAGAGTGTGCGGGCAAGGTTCAGGTATTCCTCGCGCGCCTTCATCACTTCGGGGCTATCGGGCATTTCGAACAGCGTGCACTTCTTGAGCCGCGAACGGCGGATCGCATCGAGATCCTGGAAGTGCGCGAGCCGCTTGAGGCCGGTTGCGGCGTTGAAGCGGTCGATCTCGTCGGTGTTGGCCGAACGGTTGGCGACCACCCCGGCGAGGCGCACATCATAGTTGCGCGACTTGGCGTTGATGGCCGCAACAATGCGGTTCATCGCGAAGATGCTGTCAAAATCGTTCGCCGCGACCACGATGGCGCGCTCGGCATGCTGGAGCGGGGCAGCAAAGCCGCCGCACACCACATCGCCCAGCACGTCGAAGATCACCACGTCGGTATCTTCCAGCAGGTGGTGTTGCTTGAGCAGCTTCACCGTCTGGCCGACGACATAGCCGCCGCAGCCGGTGCCAGCCGGCGGGCCGCCAGCTTCCACGCACATCACGCCGTTGAAGCCTTCGAACATGTAGTCTTCGGGCCGCAGCTCTTCCGAATGGAATTCCACCGATTCCAGCACGTCGATCACCGTCGGCATCAGCTTCTTGGTGAGCGTGAAGGTCGAATCATGCTTGGGATCGCAGCCGATCTGCAGCACACGGTGGCCGAGCATCGAGAACGCGGCGGAAAGGTTGGAAGAGGTGGTCGATTTGCCGATGCCGCCCTTGCCATAAACGGCAAAGACCTTGGCATTGCCGATGCGGTCAGCGGGATCGAGCCGGACCTGCACCGAACCATCGCCGTCAAGCTTGCGGGTGGGGGGATCGAGAAGCGCCATGATAT
The DNA here is from genome assembly GCA_044379435.1 of Novosphingobium sp. Lineage (GTDB taxonomy): Bacteria > Pseudomonadota > Alphaproteobacteria > Sphingomonadales > Sphingomonadaceae > Novosphingobium. Next base: position 4,608 of record JBIPOH010000044.1, on the reverse strand, counting down.
GTTCCTTTATGCCGCGACGGCTGCGACGGCCGCGGGGATGGCGCCTGAAGGTGTAATCCCTTCAAGGCGGTCCTCGAGTTCGTCGCTGGCGGCGTGGAGGGCTGCGAGTGTTGCTTCATCGGGCGACCAGAACTGCCGGTCGACCGCTTCGAGAAGGCGGTTTGCCACGCGGGCTGAAGCGCGCGGATTGAGGGCGGCGATGCGCTCGCGCATGGCCGCGTCGAGCACATAGGTTTCGCTGATGCGCTGGTAGACCCAAGGGTCGACTTCGCCAGTGGTGGCCGACCAGCCCATCGTGGTGGTGACGTGGCCTTCGATGGCGCGCACGCCTTCATAGCCGTGGCGCAGCAGGCTCTCGGTCCACACCGGGTTGAGGATGCGCGTGCGGGTTTCGAGCGCGACCTGCTCCTGCAGGCTGCGGACCTTGCCGGTGCCTTGTGTCTGATCGCCGATATAGACCGGCGCGGTTTCACCGCCCTTGGCGCGCGTTACGGCGCGGCTGATCCCGCCGAGCGCATCGACGTACTGGTCGATCGAGGTGATGCCGAGTTCGACGCTTTCGAGGTTCTGATAGGCGCAATCGACGGTCTTGAGCGCGGAGGCCAGGATCGCGGTCTGCCGAACGGGAACGCCCTTCACGCCGTAGGCATAGCCTTTCTGGCGCTCGAAGCTGTCGGCCAGCTCATCGGGATCGGTCCAGGCGCCGTTGTCGATCATCAGATTGACCTGCGCGCCATAGGCGCCGTGCGCGTTGGAGAACACGCGCAGTGCGGCGGTCTCGAAATCGCAGGCATGCTCGTTCTGATGCGCGATGGCGTGGGCGCGCACGAAGTTCATCTCCAGCGGCTCATCGGCGCTGGCGGCGAGCAGGGCGGCTTCGGCCAGCATCCGCGTCTGCAGCGGCAGAAGATCGCGGAACACGCCCGAAAGCGTGGCGATCACGTCGATGCGCGGACGGCCCAGTTCTTCCAGCGGGATCAGCTCGGCCCCGGCAAGGCGGCTGTAGCTGTCAAACCGCGGGCGTGCACCGATCAGGGCGAGGACCTGCGCGATCTGCGCGCCTTCGCTTTTGAGGTTGTCGGTGCCCCACAGGACCATCGCCACCGTCTGCGGCAGATGCCCGCTATCGGCGAGGCTGCGTTCCAGCAGCTTGCTGGCCTGCTCGGCCCCGTCCTTCACCGCAAAGGCGCTCGGCAGGCGGAACGGATCGAAGCCGTGGATGTTGCGCCCGGTCGGCAGGATTTCCGGCGCGCGCAGCACATCGCCGCCGGAAACGGGGCGCACGAAGCGACCAGCGAGCGCGCGGACAATGCCGTCGAGCTCATGATTGGTGGAAAGCGCGGCATTGAGCGCGCCCATCTCTTTCAGCAGCGGCGTATCGAGCCGCAGCTTGCCGTCGACCAGCGCTGCGACCTGTTCGGCGCCCAGCGTGGTGCCGCGCGCTTCGGCGCTGGCACAAACCATGTCGATGCGCTCTTCGCGGCTTGCGGCCTGGCCTGCCACATGCAGCCCCTGCGGGATCAGTTCGCGCTCGATTTCATAGAGCCGTGCCGCGAGCACCGGCACATCCGTGCCATCAAGATCCAGCGCTTCGGCCTGATCGGCGATCAGTTCGGCCAGCAGCACCGCCTGCTCGTCGCCCGGAGGCAGCGAGCGCCAGCGTTCGACCGAGGCCTTGAGGTCTGCCAGCCCCTTGTAGACGCCCGAGCGGGTGAGCGCGGGGGTGAGGTAGCTCACCAGCGTCGCGCCCGAGCGGCGCTTGGCGAGCACGCCTTCCGACGGGTTGTTGGCGGCATAAAGGTAGATGTTCGGCAGATCGCCGATCATCCGGTCCGGCCAGCATTCGGCAGTGAGGCCGGTTTGCTTGCCGGGCATGAATTCAAGGCTGCCGTGCGTGCCGAAATGGAGCACGGCGTGGGCGGCGAAATCCTCGCGCAGCCAGCGGTAGAATGCGGCAAACGCATGGCTGGGGGCGAAGCGGCCCTCGAACATCAGGCGCATCGGATCGCCTTCGATGCCGATGGCGGGCTGGATGCCGACAAACACATTGCCGAACTGCGCGCCAAGGATCTGCACCGCGCTGCCGTCGGACTGAAGCTTGCCGGGGGCCGGGCCCCACGAGGCCTCGATTTCCTTGAGCCAGGTTTCGCGCGCAACGATGCTGTCGGCGGTCACGCGTGCATGGACATGGGCTTCGGTGCCATAGCGCGCCGAATTGCCGACAAGGATCGCCTCGCGCAATGCGTCGACGTTTTCCGGCACTTCGACCGAATAGCCTTCCGCCGCCAGCCGCTTCAGCGTGGCGTGGAGCGATTCGAACACGCTGAGGAATTGGGCCGTGCCTGCAGCGCCCGCATTGGGCGGGAAGTTGAACAGCACGACCGCAATCCGCCGCTGTGCCGCATCGGCGCGGGCGAGATCGATCTGCTTGAGCACGCGGGCAGCCAGTGCCCCGGCGCGCTCGGCGCAGCTTTCCATCTGGCGGACGCCTGCTGTTCCCGAACCGACAAAGGTGCAGCCGTTGGCGCAGCCCGTGCAGGCCTCGCCGCTGCCGTCCGCGCGGCCGCCGAACACCATCGGCTGAATCGCGCCATCCAGCTCCGGAATGGCGATCATCATCGTCGCTTCCAGCGGCAACAGCCCCTGCGGGTTCGCGCCCCAGGCCTGCAGTGTCTGGAATTCCACCGGATGCGCGGCGATGTAAGGGCGGTCGAGCTTCGCAAGGATCGCCTCGGCCGCGGCGGTGTCGTTATAGGCCGGGCCGCCCACGAGGCTGAACCCGGTCAGGTTCACCACGGCATCGACGATGGCCTTGCCGTCCTTCATGAACAGCGCCTCGATCGCCGGGCGGCCATCAAGCCCGCCTGCAAACGCCGGGATCACCTTGAGGCCTTGTGCTTCCATCGCGGCGATCACGCCGTCGTAATGGCGCGCATCCTTGGCCAGCACATAGGAGCGCAGCATCAGCAGGCCGACCGTGCCGCGCGTGCCGGCAGAAGCGCTTGCGGGAAGCGCGGCAGCCGTCGCCGCAAGGCGCGGGGTCATGGCCGGGTGATAGACGCCGACTTCGGGATAATCGCGCGGCGCTTCGGCCTTCATCGTGCCGCGCAAGGCAGCGCGTTCGCCAGTGGCGTAGCGATCGATCAGCGCGCGGATCATGTCCACCACGTTGTCGTCACTGCCAGCCAGCCAGTATTGCAGTGTCAGGAAATAGGCGCGCACGTCCTGCGCGGTGCCGGGCACGAAGCGCAGCAGCTTGGGCAGGCGGCGCAGCATGGCCATCTGGCCTTTGCCCGAGCTTGCACCCGGCTTGCCCGATCCGCGAAGCTTCTTGAGCAGCGCCATCATGCCGGTGGCGGGCTTGTCCATCCGGTAGTCGCCCATGCGCGTGAGCTTGACCACTTCGCCGGCCGACATCAGGCCGACAATCGCATCGCAATCGTCGCGCCGGGCTTCGAGCGCGGGCATCACCGCGCGGATGTGGTCCTCAAGGAACAGCATCGTGCACAGGATGATGTCGCCGCGGGCAATATTGGCCAGCGCCGCATCGAGCGTGCCGGGCTTTTCGTCCCAATCGGCGGCGGCGTGAAAATCGATGTGGACCCCGGTCCCGGCCCGAGCAAACTGCGCCTGCGCACGGGCAAACGCGCCCGAAAGGTGGTTGTCGAGCGTGATGACGACAACGCGCACCGGGGTGTCCGGCGTGGTGATGGGGGCTTTACCGCGCATAATGGGCTTTTGCCTCGTAGAGCGTGTCGAGCGTGATAGCCGCCAGCCCCATGTCGTTCGCGTACTTCTCGGTGTTGCGCTTGGCCTTGCCGCGCACGAAGAACGGGATCTTGCGCAGTTCGCGCTCTGCCTCGTCGGTCCAGCCCGGCTCACCATCCGCGCTCATCGCGGGGGCGGCGGGCTCTTCCTTCAGCAGGATGTCACCGGCCGGGGCCAGTGCGGGCTCTGCCTTGGCGTGGCTTGGCCCTGCGCCGTGGAGATGCGAAGGTCCGGCCGCGTCGCTGAACTCGAAGTCATCGCGGAACATGGTGAGGAGATGCTCTTCCAGCCCCATGACCAGCGGGTGCACCCAGGTGTCGAAGATCACGTTCGCGCCTTCGAAGCCCATTTGCGGGCTGAAGCGCGCGGGGAAATCCTGTACGTGCACCGGCGCGGAAATCACCGCGCAAGGTACGCCCAGCCGCTTGGCAATGTGGCGCTCCATCTGCGTGCCCAGCACCAGTTCGGGCGCGGCGGCGGCAATGGCTTCCTCGACCGTCAGGTGATCATCGGTGATCAGCGGCTCCAGCCCGTATTCCTTGGCCGCAGCGCGGATATCGCGGGCAAATTCGCGGTTGTAGCAGCCTAGGCCGCAGACGGTGAAACCCAGTTCCTCATGCGCGATGCGCGCCGCGGCAACGGCATGCGTCGCATCGCCGAAGATGAACACCCGCTTGGCCGTGAGATAGGTCGAATCGACCGAACGGCTCCACCACGGCATCCGTGATGAAGGGTCATCCAGCGCCGGGGCAGGATCAACGCCCGCCAGCGCTGCCACTTCGGCAATGAAGGCGCGCGTTGCGCCAACGCCGATCGGCACAGTGCGGATCGCGGGCTGGG
>JBIPOH010000283.1:0-4441 GCA_044379435.1 Novosphingobium sp. | reverse complement strand
GCGATAGCCTGACCGGCGGCGCAGGCGCTGACCGCTTCGTGTTTGATGACCCCGATTTTGGCGGCAGAACCACAACGTCGGCTGACCGGATAGTGGATTTCAGCAGGAGCCAAGGCGACAGGATCGACCTGAAGCTGGTTGACGCCAACATCGCCAACGGCATCACGGACAACGCCTTCACGTTCATCGGCACAAAGGCGTTCTCGAAGGTGGCGGGCGAACTGCGCTTTGCGAAAAACAGCGGTAACACCTTCGTCTTAGGAGACATCGACGGTAACGGCACCGCGGACTTCATGATCCGCCTCGACGGGCTGCACACGCTGACGAATGCCGATTTCGTGCTGTAAGTGGAGCGCGAGTTTGAGACGCTCGTCAAGCACCAGACCAAGGGCAATCGCAGTCGGCGGGTATTCTTGGGCGATAATCTGCGCCGGATTTTGACCAGTTTTTTGAGTAACTCACGCAATTCGGATGATGGTGCGCCCCTGATCGCCAGCTCGCGCACGGGCAAGCACATGTGCACCGTGACGTTAAGCACGAGGCTAAAGGCCATCTACCGCGCAGCGGGCATTGATACGTCCAGCCACGTAGGGCGGCGCACATCCGCAACTCGCGAGAACGAATTGGGCATTGGCATGGCTACGATCCAGCAGCTCATGGGGCATTCGTCGATCCAGACTGACGTGCCCCCAGCTTTGGCTTCATCTGGATAGACTCTGCTACAAAAGATCGAGCAGTTTATGGTCGAATGGCAATCATGGCGCGTCGTGTGCCCGATTTGCTGTTCCAGATAACCAGTTCCCCCTCCTGATCGGCGGCGCCCGGTCTGTCCGCGTCAAGGACGGGCGAGGGGGTGTTGGGCTGATCTGTTCAGCCGGAAGAATGCCTTAGCATGTCCAGCAGCTGGTCGATCTTGACCGTGGCGATGGTCGAGAACGTATCGGAAATGGCATAGGGCAGCACGATGCGGCTGCCGAATTTCATGGCGCCGCAGGAGTAGACGACGTTGGGGACATAGCCTTCGCGTTCGGATTTCTCGGGCTGGACCAGCGGCACGCTCGCGCGGCCGATCACGCGCGAAGGGTCGTGCTTGTCGAGCAGCACCGCGCCAATCGAATATCGCCGGATCGGGCCTACGCCATGGGTGAACAGCAGCCAGCCCTCGTCGAGCTCTATCGGTGATCCGCAATTGCCGATCTGGACGAATTCCCAGGGGTATTGCGGGCTCAGGATTGGCGTGCCGAGGCTCCATTCGAGCAGATCGTCCGAATAGATGAGATGGAGGCTTTCGTTGTCGTAGCGGGCGATCATGGCATAGCGCCCGCCGATCTTGCGCGGAAACAGCGCCATGCCCTTGTTGACCGCTGCCGCGCCCCGTAGCGGCACCAGCCGGAACGACACGAAGTCATGCGTTTCGATCAGTTCTGAGCGGATCGCGCGCCCGCTATAGGCAGTGTAGGTGCCATAGTAGATTGTGCGACCGCGATCATTGAAGGCGACGAAGCGGGCATCCTCGATGCCGTTGGACTGGGCTTCGGTGATCGGGAAGATCACGCGCTGCGAGAGGTTGCTGCCCTCGGCAAAGGCGAGGTCGATCGTGTCACCAACCCGCCGGGAGATATGGGGCAGGCAGGCGAGGCGCACAGGTGGTTCTATGCTGATATCGCCCTCGGCGGTGATCGTCCCTCGCCGGAACGTGAGCGAGGAGATGTGTCCTTCCCCCACCGCGCGCAGCGAGAGGATGAAGCGCAGGCTTCCAGCCTCTACTGCGCTCTGGTCCGGGTGCGGCACGATGCTGGGGTTGAACAGCGCCGCCGCCTCGAAGCTGTACTCATTCAGGAAATAGGCCCCGATCAGGCTGCGCTGCGTGGGCGAAAACGCCTCATGCCCCGCGAAAACCTCGTCCATCTCCGCCGCGCGCTGCTCGAAGCTGGCCAGCAGATTGCGTTGCGGATCATCGAAGTTTTCGAGGACGCCGGCCAGCACGCTTTGCGCCTCGGCCTCGTCCAGTGCGAGGACACGCGCGACGATGTGATTGGCGCGCGATGCATCGATCGGATTGTAGTCACGCGGCTCAATCGAGGGGCGGAAGGCGCGAACGATGACGCGGGAGGGATCAGGCCTAAGGTAAAGCGGATGACGATTGAAGAAGGGGCTCTGGTTCACGCCCGTTGGCCAGCCACGGCAAGGCGTTCATCTGAGGCTTGGACGATGAACGGACTGCCTGCGGACTGGCGTTCGAAGCGGTGCATGTCGGTCAGTGCCATGAGGTAGGAGAGCAGCGATTCCGCGCCGCGGTTATCGTTGGCGCGATCACGGTGAAGCCCATCGCGGCAGCTGCCGGTGCCGGGATCGACAAGCGCTACGCCCAGATCATTTACGCCGCTGAACCAGGCGAAGGCGCGGGCCGCCTCGCCATGCCAAAACGGATCGGGATCGACAGTGCTGGCGGCAAGACACGCCGCCACCGTGGCGCAGGCTTCCAGCGGCTGCTGGTCGAAACACTGCGGCTCGCGCGCAGCCAGCAGGAAGCCCTCTGATCCGACGGGCCTGAAATGGCCGCTCGGTGCGGTCTGGCGGGCGGTCAGCCAACGCAGCGTAGACAGCCCCGCATCGACGAGGTGAGGCATCCCGGCATCGCGCCCGGTTGTGATCATGGCTTCGCTGAGGCGGGCATTGTCGTAGGTCAGCCGGCTCTCGAACCAGATCCAGTCATCGCGGCGGCATGTCAGCAGCAGGTCGTGCAGCCGGTCGGCAAGGACAAGGCCGATGTGGCGCGCCTTCCGGTCAAACGGGCGCCGGGCAGAATAGCCGTGCAGGCCCAGCAGCGCGAAGGCCCATGCGCGCGGCGACGTGAAGCTTTCGACCGTCTCGAACGCCCAGGAGAACAAGTTGGCGGCCCACTGTGCAAGGCCCGTGTCCGTGCATTCGGCGGCTGTCATGCCCAGCGCCCACAAGGTGCGGCCGTGGCTGTCCTCGGAGCCGATCTCCTCAAGCCAGCGTCGGTCAAACCCCATGAAATTGCGAAAGCGTGCCCGGTCCGGGTTCCAGCCATGCTGGATGAAGGCGGCAAACCGCAGCGGCTGGATCGTTGGCAATGAGGCGAGGCGCGCGGCACCAAGCGCGTTTGCGACCAGCAGCGCGCGGGCATTGTCGTCTATGCAATAGCCGTGCAGGCGATCCGGGATGCCGCCGATGGCGTGCTGAAACAGGCCGGTATCATCACACATCGCGGCAAAATGCGTGAGCGGCAGCGCGGGCAGTTCGGCCCCCGATCCGGCACACGCGGCGCGAAAGGCCTCGTGATATCTGAGCGCAGTGTTGGTCCAGGTGGCGAGACGGCCCGTACGATAGGCCGCGCGCCCCATGGCAAGGCGCGCCGCGTCGTCAGTCAACAGGTTGGCGACAGCGCTGCCAAGGCTGACGGGATCGCCGAATGGCACCAGCACGCCGGTCCCGCCTTCCAGCAGTTCGGCTGCGTGCCAATATGGCGTGGAGACCACTGGCCGGCCAAGGCCGTGGGAATAGGCCAGCGTGCCCGAAGTCATCTGCGCCTCGACGAGGTAGGGCGTCACATAGACGTCGCACATCGCGATGTGTTCCAGCAGTTCCGGGCGTTCGGCAAAGCGATTGAGGAACACGACATGGCCGTCGAGACCCAGCGCATGGACTCGCGCCTGCAGGCTCTTGCGGTAGGCTTCGCCCTCGGCGCGCAGCAGTGCCGGATGCGTTGCGCCCATCACGACATAGATCGCATCGGGCGCGGCCGCGAGCACCACGGGCATGGCCTCGATCATCAGTTCGATCCCCTTGTTCGGGCTGATCAGCCCGAAGGTTAGGATCACCCGGTGGTTCGCAAAGCCGAGCCTGGCCTTGGCCTCGGCGGCGTCGGCCAGGGGAAGATCGGGAATGCCATGGGGGATGACCACAATGCTGGCGGGATCGGCGCCATAGGTATCGATCAAGATCGCCCGGGCCTTGCGCGCCATGACCACGACCCGCGCCGATGCGGCAAGCAGCGACATCATCACCGCGCGCTGCGCCTCGCTCGGCTGGTCCAGCACCGTATGCAGGGTGGTGACCAGCGGAATACGCAGGGCTGCGATCAGGCCCAACAGGTAGTTGCCCGCCTCGCCGCCGAAGATGCCGAACTCGTGCTGCAGCGATACCACGTCAAAGCCGGCGGCGTTGATGTACTCTGCCGCTTCCAGATAGGCGCCGGGTTCGTCTTGCGCGATGGCGAGATGGACCGACGTGTCATGGGCGCATGGTCCGTCCGGATCGCTCATGGCAACGATCGCCGTGTCGGCCACATTTGTCTGGCCGCGCATCGCCAGCTCGAGATCGGATGTGAACGTGGCAATGCCGCAGCGCCGGGGTAGTGCATTGCCGATGAACACGATGCGCATTGCCGTTGCTTGGTCGGTATGCCCGGCCTTGC
>JBIPOH010000284.1:0-4441 GCA_044379435.1 Novosphingobium sp. | reverse complement strand
AGCCATTATTCGGTTCGACACCAGCCCAGTGATTGTAACTTGTGCCAATTGCCGCGCCATCCGCCTTGCCTACCCAGAAAAGGGTGCCGGCCTCAGGGCCAGTCACCCAGCGCCATTGGCCCTCAACGGCTGTGTCGGTCGCGCCCAGCAAAACTGCGCCGACAAAATTCCCACTAAATCTTTCAAAAATGGCTGTATCTTCGGCCGCAGAGGTAACAGTGGCTAGGTAGCCTTGATAGCCTTTCAGGCTCGCGGTCGCTGTAATCTCAAATATCTGCGGTGGCGTAAGATTAGAACTTACGTATTCATATATATGACCATTACCGCCCTGCGCAGGATCCCAAAAAAATTGCGTGGTCAGGTTCTCGACATCAGTTGCCAGCAGCGGACGTGTCGACGTGATTGCTGGCTTTCCGCTGGGGCTGATGTTCAATGGGTTCTGTGCCAATGTTCATGACCTTTAGTGCTGTGACGCGAGTATTTTGGAATAATACTTGATCAATAGGTGGAAGTTGGGTTTCAGTTGCCGGCTTTGGTGGCAACGAGTGCAAAGGCTGGGGTCTTGAAGCTGCAGTCGCTGGCGTCTCTCATGGTGTCGCTACCCGGCAGGCCATGCGGGGAGCGTCATCCTGCCATGTCGCGACCGGCTTCAGGTTCGGCAACCGCGCGAAGTCAGCGCAGGTCTGACCGTTTGCAGCTACCGTGTTGACCGGAAACGCCGCCCCAGCCTTTGCCATGCCAACCATGCTTGCCACCTGGAGATACAATTGCGGATGAAAGCAGCACTCAGTTTCGACCAATGCTGCTGTCCTGGAGATTCAAGCCCGAGTCCTTGGTCTACTCGATACACTGAGTCCGAAACGGATGTAATAGTCATTTGCAGATTTGGAAATGTCTATGAGGGCATGTAGAACAGCGATGCGGATCGAGCGAGCGGATCACCCTGCCGCCCCGCTATCGCCCCTGTGCGTGATGCTTGACCCGTCTGGCCGCCGGCGGGCTCAGGTCTGATTGGCCTAGAGAATGAAGTCTCCGCTTGCGAGTGTGACGGCCCCGGACAGGAAGAGGGCAAAGTCTGCCATCCCGTCGCCATTGGTGTCACCTTCGACCAGCGTGTTGCCGCTGCTCGTGATCAGGTAGCGCAACTGCCCGGCAACGTTGCCAAACGCCGATGTGCCGATGAAGCTGAAGGCTTCATTCACGGCAATATCTGCGGTGACATTCGCGTCGATCCGGCTGAGGGAGATCCTGTCCCCTTCGGCCTGGCTGAAGTCCTTGATGATGTCGGCGGAGGCAGCCGCGTTGCCGCCGAAGTCGCCGTCGCCGAACAGGAACGTGTCGGCGCCGGCCCCGCCAATCATCGTGTCTCTTCCGCCGCCGCCGATGAGCAGGTTGCTGCCGCTGTTACCCGTGATGACATTCGCCAGCCCGTTGCCGGTTCCGGTGCTGTCGGCGGTGCCGGTAAGGGTCAGGTGCTCGATGAACTGGCGGCCATTGTTCGTGTCCGCGAGGGAGTAGCTGACAGAGCTGGTCACCTTGTCGCGCCCGCCGCTGTCGCTGGTGTCGAGCGTGTTTGCTGTTTCGTAGACCTTGTCGAAGGCATTATCGACGACGTAGTTATCGTCGCCGCTGCCGCCGAACATCTGATCGATCCCGCTCCCGCCATCGAGGGTATCGTTCCCGCCATTGCCGAGCAGCGTATCCGTGCCCAGTCCGCCCAGAAGGGCATTGGCGGCGTCGTTGCCGGTGAGGCGGTTCGCCAGGTCATTGCCCGTCGCATTGATTGCAGAGGCCCCGGCCAGCGTCAGGTTCTCGATGAATTGCCGCCCGTTCTGCGTTGAATCGATGCTGTAGCTGACCGTGCTGATGACCGTGTCGGTGCCCCCCATGTCCACCGAACTCGAGATGTTGGCAGTTTCGAACACCCGGTCGCTCTGACGCTCGATGTAATAGGTGTCGCTGCCCGCCCCGCCGAACATATCGTCGCTGCCCAGAGCGCCGTCGAGCGTGTCGTTGCCGCCATTGCCGAAGAGGCTGTTGGCGGCCGAGTTGCCGGTAATCACGTTGGCTAGATCGTTGCCCGAGCCATTGATGATGCCGGACCCGGTGAGCGACAGCCTTTCCACGTGGGCAGCGAGTGCGAACGTAACGGAGGTGGCGACTTCGTCCGTTCCCTCGCCCGCAAGCTCGGTGATGGTGTCGTTCGCGTTGTCGACAACGTACTGGTCGTCGCCCTTGCCGCCGACAAGGATGTCTGCCCCAGACTTGCCGTCCAGCGTGTCATTGCCATCAAGGCCCCGCAGCTGGTTGATGGCCGAATTGCCTGTCAGCACGTTGGCATGCGCGTTGCCGGTCCCGTTGATGGCCAAGCTCCCCGTCAGCAGCAGATTCTCGACATTGACCCCGAGCGTGTGCGTGATCGAGGCACGGACGGTATCGGTGCCTTCATTCGCCTTTTCCGCTGTCCGGTCGCCGCTGTTGTCTACAACATACGTGTCGTTGCCCTTGCCTCCGATAAGCGTGTCGATCCCGGCTTTGCCATCGAGGACATTGGCGGCATCGTTGCCGGTGATGCGGTTGTCTGCCGCATTGCCGGTGCCATTGATCGCCGCGCCTGCGAGCACGAGGTTCTCGAAGTTGGCGGCGAGGGTGTGGTCGAAGGAAGCCTCCACGGTGTCCGTGCCTTCGCCCGCTGCCTCAACCATCACGTCGCCGGCCTGGTCCGTGGTGAAGTAGTCGTCGCCAAGGCCGCCGACCATCCGATCGATGCCGCCCCCGCCGTCGAGCGTGTCATTGCCCGCGAGCCCCGTGAGGGTATTGGCCGCGCTATTGCCGGTGAGCATGTTGTTCGCAGCATTGCCCGTGCCGTTGACCGCAGCGCTGCCGGTAAGAACAAGGTTCTCGAAATTGGTCGCCAGAGTGAAGGTGAACCCTGCGCGGACCGTGTCGAAGCCGTGGCCGACGAGTTCCGTCATGATGTCCTCCGGCTGGCTCAGTACATACGTGTCGTTGCCCTTGCCGCCCGCCATGTCATCGATGCCGCCCCGACCATCGAGCCAGTTGGCGCCATCATTTCCGCGCAGCACATTGGCCAGCGCATTTCCGGTCGCGTTGATGGATGCGGTGCCCGTCAGCGTCACGTCTTCGACAAAGCGGGCGCCATTGTAGGCCGACAGGCTGATGCTGGCTGCCGCGAGGACCGTGTCTCTGCCGCCCGCATCCCTGCTTCCCGTGAGGGTTGTGGTTTCGATGACGCGGTCGCTTTCATCGTCCACATGGTAGGTGTCATCCCCGGCACCGCCCCACATCCGGTCAGCGCCCGCTCCGCCATTGAGGAGATCGTTGTCGCCGTCACCGAACAGCTTGTCCTGCCCGGCTTCGCCGTAAAGCGTATCGGCCTGGCGGCCGCCGCGCAGGACATCGTCGTCCGCGCCGCCGCGCAGGCGGTCGATGCCATCGCCGCCGGAAAGGGTGTCGGCCCCGCCATCGCCGTTCAGGGTGTCATCCCCGATGCCGCCGACGAGCTGATCGTTGCCATCGCCGCCGGAGAGAACATCCGCTCCCGCTTCGCCGCTGATGACATCGCTGCCTGCGCCGCCCTCGGCAGTGTCGTTGCCCGATCCGCCGAAGATGCGGTCATCGCCGCCTTCGCCAAGGATCCGGTCGTTGCCGGTATCGCCCAGTAGCATGTCTGCGCCGTCGCGGCCGGCAATCGTGTCGTTGCCTTTAAGGCCATCGATGAAGTCGTCGTCTGCCGTGCCGATCAGGGCATCGCTGCTGCTGGTCCCGCCCAGCGTGGCGACCTCGGACGCTGCGCTGGTCAGCGTCTCGACCGTACCATGGCTGTCCGTGACGCGTACCTGCACGCGCAGGAACGCGCCGCGATCACTGCTGCCAACGTCATAGTCCGCCTGATTGGCCCCCGCTATGTCGGTCCATTGGCCGGTGCTGCTGGTGCGCTGCCATTGGTAGGCAATCGTGGTTATGCCGTCTGCATCGCGGATCGTGCTGATATCGGCATGTGCGGTCCCCTCCTCGATGGTGCCGCCTTCGATGATCGGGCCGCCTTCCGCCTTGGCCCGGCCAGCGGCATCGAACGTCTGGACCAGCAGGCCCTCGCGGAACTCGGTGGGTAGGCGAACGTCGGCGGTGCCGCTGAGCGCAATGGGCAGGGGACCGATGATCTCGAGGCTGATGCTGGCGTCGATCTCGCCCAGTGCGTCCAGCACGAACTGCGGAACGGCGATGGTTCCGTTTGCATCAGGCAAGGGGTTCCGGATGAGGAGTGATCCCTGACCCGGACCGCCCAGATTCAGCAAAAACTCAAAGCCGTCGCGCGTCTGCAGTTGACCGAAGGTGCCGCCCACGCGGGATGCGAGAGCGTAGATGTCGGCAACGCCAATGGACAACTGGACGGTAAAGTTCTGGGCTACGGCCGCCA
>JBIPOH010000282.1:0-4447 GCA_044379435.1 Novosphingobium sp. | reverse complement strand
CAAACAGCGTCTCGGCGCTGATCCGGCCAAAGCTCGGATGCTGCCAGCGCGCGAGTGCCTCTGCGCCCGCCAGCGCGCCGTTATCGACGCGGAACTGCGGCTGGAACAGCACGGCGATCTCGTCGCGGTGCAGCGCGCCGAGCAGATCGCCTTCAAGGCTGGCGGCGCTGCGCCCGCGTGCAGGATGGCTGCCGTCGGCCCATAGTACCCGCCGCCCGCTGCGCCGCTGCAGATCACCCGAGACCTGATCCAGCCGGTCGAGCAGGGCCGCTCCGCTTTCGCCGGGCCGCCCGCGCAGCAGCGCCATACGCGGCGCGAGGCTCAGCCGCTCGCCATCGAGCACCAGCGGCCGCGCAATGGCGCGCGCCAGCGCTTCGGCCAGCCACTGCCACCGCTCCCGGCTGAGGGCGGCATGGCTCGCAACCAGAAATGCCCCGCCGCCCGCACGCGCCACAAGGGCCTGCGTGCCAAGCTCTTCGGCCACGAAATCGCGCAGGCGGCGCGCCACTTCGACCAGCACCCGGTCGCCGCCTGCCATGCCATAGGCCCGGTTCACCGCAGTCAGACGCTGGAGACTGACCATCATCGCCTGCACGAAGCTGGTGTCACCGGCCGCATCGAACCACCCTGCCGCACTGTCCAGGCCCGGCAGGCCTGTCAGAACGTCGCGATCATCGCCGGAAAGAAGCACGGTGCCCGTCATCGCCCAAAGCCTTAGGCGATCCTTGCGGCGAAATCATCCATGCTGTGGCATTTGGCATTGCACCAGTTTGGGTCGGTCCATATCAGGTGCCGGGCAGACGCGGATTGCAGTGCTGCGCGAGGAGAGCCTGATCGATGCCCGATGCACCACGGCTGGCCCCGCGGCAGGCTCCCCGCCTAGCCCCGCGCCTTGCTCTGCTGGCTTCCCCGACAGACCGCGCGCAGGAAGCCGAAGCCGCGCTGGTCGCCTCGCACGATTGGGTAGCGCTGGAAGAAGCGGATATCGTCGTGGTGCTGGGCGGCGACGGGTTCATGCTGCAGACGCTGCACCACATGCTCGATACCGGCCGGGTCATCCCCGCCTATGGGCTCAATCTCGGCACGGTGGGCTTTCTGATGAACCGCTACAAGGCGACCCGCCCGATTGCCGAACGCGTCGCCAAGGCGCGCGGGGTCGATGTTGCGCCGCTGCTGATGGAAGCCACTACGCACACGGGCGAAGTGCATTCCTCATGGGCGATCAACGAAGTTTCGCTGCTGCGCGAAACCCGCCAGACGGCGAAGCTCGAAGTTTCAGTGAACGGCAAAGTGCGCATGCCCGAGCTTTCGTGCGATGGGGTGCTGGTGGCAACGCCGGCGGGCTCCACGGCCTACAATCTCTCCGCCAACGGGCCGATCCTGCCGCTGGGCAGCGCGATGCTGGCGCTCACCCCGATCAGCCCGTTCCGCCCACGGCGCTGGCGCGGCGCGATCCTGCCCGAAAGCTGCCAAATCCTGTTCCGCTCGCTAGAGGCCAAGAAGCGCCCCGTTTCGGTGGTGGCAGACCAGAAGGAAGTGCGCGACATCAGCGAAGTGCGCGTAAGCGCCGCGCGCGAGCACCGGCTGACGCTTCTGTTCGACAAGGGCAAGAGCCTCGACGAACGGATTTTTGCCGAACAGTTCCTCGTGTGACACCAATGTGCGTTTTAGGCTGTGAATTTTGGGCAATCAGGCGCTTGCCAAACCCGAACTGCCTGCTATTAGCGCGCTCCTGACCCCGGGCAACCGGGTCCGGTCCCTGATAGCTCAGCGGTAGAGCTCTCGACTGTTAATCGAGTGGTCGTAGGTTCGAATCCTACTCAGGGAGCCATTTCCTCCAAAATTAGTGTTTGTTTTCAAGCCATTGCTCGGCTGACACGCAAACCTTCCCCACATTCTTCCCCACTTTGAGTTTTGGTTGCCGGTGCATCACCATGCACAAAGCCACTCTATCGCCAGCGCCGCGCCAGCCCCAGCCGCACAAGATATTCTCCAGCGTCCCGCCCGTTGACTGTCACGCGCGCTAAGGTCCGGCCATATCGATCAGGCCAAAGCCGCTGCACCTGCACCGGGCCGGTTGCCAGAAAAGCCCGCAAGGCATCGCGCGACCGATAGCCCTTCGCAAAGTCGCAATCGGCATAGGGCGAGCGCCTGCCCTCACACTTGGGCGAGCCGGGAAGTTCTCACCACGCGCCCCGTGCCATCGAGGACATCGAACAGCGAACCGATCAGCACGGCGCCGGGATGCGCGGCGGCAAGCGCCATTTGGGTGCGCAGACGGTCGCGGTGGGCAATGTCGTCAGCGTCCATGCGCGGATCGTGCCGCGCATGGTGCAGGATGCGATCCCACGAACCGTCGGTTGAACCGTCATCACCGATTATGAACTCGAAATCGGCAAACGACTGTTCCAGAATGCTCTCAATTGCCTTGTCGAGATAGGGCATGGCGTTGAACACCGGCATCGCGACGCTCAAACTGGGGTGATCACCCGCCATTCGCTACGCCGAAATCGGCTCCATCAAGGCCGCGCGCTGCGGCCGGGACCCGATGGTAGCGTCAATATGTCCAATTCGGATGTATTCCGCAAGCAACGCGCGGCTGCAGTCCTGCCCAATGGAAGGAAAAGCGCCGTATTGGCAGGTGGAGTGCATTGCGCTTGGCCAAGCGACGGCAGTGCTATGCTGCCTGTTTCGGAACTTCGCGCAGCAGGGCTGACGCCCTTTACAGAATAGGCAAAAATGCCTAGCCTCGCATCAACAGGACGGGGAAGCCTCTCGGTATTCCTCGCAGCCGTCAAGGTCGCACCAGTATTGCAGCCCTCTTCGGATCGAGGGGGGCCTGCAGCCTCAGGGGACCCTTGCGCATGCCTCAAGTCGCCATCCCAGTTGCCCCTACGCCGCCGATCTTATCAGATGATTCAGGCTTACCGGATGTTGCCGGGGCCCACTCGCGCCGCGCCCGGCTTGATTCCCGCTCCATCGCCCTCGCGTTCGCACTGACGGGCTGCAGCGGGCTGCCCGATGGCGCGGCGGCGACCTCGGCATCTTCCCCGGCGATCATGGGCGGCGCTGCGCAGGAACAGCAAGGTTACGCCAGCCTCGTCGGCGTGCGCGTCAGCCAGGGCGATGCGGTCAACTGCCCTGAAATCCGCACCGATGACGGCGCGCTTCATCCGGTCAGCGCTCTGGGCAGCGATATTGCGATCGGCGACCGGGTCGCCGTGTCCGGCACGTTCGGCATTTCAACCCGCTGCATCGGCGAGGTTCTCATCATCAAGGACATCAAGCGCCTGTGATCCGCCAGGCCCATCACCAAGCCGCCCTTTCACCTGCCTTTTTGCCATCCCGCTAACTGGAGCGAACCGCCATGCCTCTTCCCACCGACACACTCTTTGGCCAGCAGTGGCACCTCAGCAATCCGACTGCCGGTCTGCTCGATCTCAATGTCACGGGCGTGTGGAACGCAGCACAGGGAGCATCCTATACCGGAGCCGGGGTCCGAATTGTCGTGATCGATGACGGGTTCGATTACAATCACTCGGATCTCGTCGCGAACTACGACCAGTCGCTCGACTATGACTTCGAGAACAATTCCCTCGATCCCTTCGGGCTTCCCACCGACGGTCATGGAACTGCGGTGAGCGGAATTATCGCGGCTGACAACAACGGAACCGGCGTGGTCGGCATTGCCTTCGACAGCACCCTCGTCGGCTACCGGACCGAAGGCTTCATCACCGATGCCTGGCTCGGGAGCATCGCCGAATCGATTGCCGCTGCCGCGCAAAACGCTCAGGGCGATGTGATCAACATCAGCCAGGGCATCGCCAACGACACGAGCAGCGAGTTCGGCGTCGGCTATGCCGCGTCGCGCTTCGACGACATCGAGACCAGCATCGGGACGGCCGTGGATCAGGGGCGCGGCGGGCTTGGCTCGATCATCGTGAAATCCGCCGGCAATTCGCGCAACGCAAACTATGATGTCAATTCGGATGACTGGACCAACGATACGCGCCAGGTCGTCGTCGCCGCCGTAAATCAGGACGGGTTCGTTTCCTTCTATTCAAGCTATGGCGCAGCCTTGCTCGTTTCCGGATTTGGCACGCCCGGCGAAGTCGTGACGACTGACCGGAGCGGCGAAGAGGGATATAACGCCACCGATTTCATGCCCGGCTTCAATGGCACGTCCTCTGCCGCGCCCATGGTTTCGGGCGTAGTCGCTCTGATGCTGGAAGCCAACCCGAACCTTGGCTGGCGCGATGTGCAGACCATCCTGGCCAACAGCGCCCGTCAGGTCGGCAGCGAGGTTGGCGCCGGGCGGGCAGGCTCCGAACGGTTTGACTGGGGCTGGAACGCTGCTGCCACATGGAACGGCGGCGGGCTGCATTTTTCGAACGACTACGGCTATGGTCTGGTTGACGCGCTGGCGGCGGTGCGGATGGCCGAAACC
>JBIPOH010000281.1:0-4450 GCA_044379435.1 Novosphingobium sp. | reverse complement strand
ATGGACGGCTGGCAGGGCACCACTGCCGGTGCGCGTTCGTGGGCCGATCTTCCCGCGCAGGCGATCAAGTATATCCAGCGGGTGCAAGAGCTTATCGAAACGCCGGTGGCGCTGGTCTCGACCAGCCCGGAGCGCGAGGACACGATCCTGGTGCGCGATCCTTTTGTCGATTGACCATCAGTCCGGGGAAGGGCGGCCCTTTCCGGCAAGATCGGCAATGCGCTGGAGCAGGGCAGCTGCGCCTTTGGCATAGGGATCGATTGGCAGGGTGGTCCCATCGCCAAAAATGGCGACGAACCAGCCGCTGCCGCTTTCCGAAAGGCTCATGATCTCGGCAATCGGCCGTTCGACCCTGCCGCCGCCTGATGCCCGGAACCGCACGGTGCCGCCCCGCCAGTGGATGCCCGCACGCGTGATGCTGTGCATCCGGACAAGGCTGAACATCGCCCCTGCCGCAAAGGCGAGCGCCAGCCAGCCAAGGATCTGCATCTGCGCGGCCCCATCTGCGCGCGAAGAGCCGACGAAGCGCACGACATAGCCCATCAGCGCGGATAGCCCGGCAGAAAGCACCAGCCCGGTCCAGTGCATGGCGCCGGCGCGGACCTGCCCCCAGCCTGCGGTTGGCCCGCTTCCACGGCACGCCAGCCAGCCCAGCATGGCGGCGGCGGATGCCCCGTAAGCACCGGCAAGGATCGGCCCCCAGAACGGGCCGGGCAGGAAGAAGGTAGTGAATGTCATGAACTGATCATGGCACGATGATGTTGTCATTCCCTTGCCGCCGGATCGCTCTATGCTGCCGCCATGAATCGCAGGATGATCATCGCCGCCGTGGCGCTGGGTTTGTTCAGCATTCCGGCCGCCTGCCAATCACCGCCAGCCCAGCCGCCTCTGCAACGCGCCAGCGCGCCAGAGGCAGGCGAAATTGCGCTGGTTCGCGTGGAGAAGGGGGCGCGCCGCTTGGTGCTGCTCGATGCGGCGGGGGCAGCGCGGCGGACCTACTTCGGCATACAGTTGGGCGATGCGCCGCAAGGGCACAAGCAGTTCGAAGGCGACGAACGCACGCCCGAAGGCCGCTATGTGATCGACTATGGCAATCCGCGCAGCGCCTATCATCTCTCGCTGCACATTTCCTATCCGAACGCTGCCGACAGGGCCTTTGCCGATTCGCAGGGGAGTTCTCCCGGCGGGGATATCTTCATCCATGGTCAGCCGGGCTGGCTGATCATGGGGCGGGCAGGGGGGGACTGGACCGATGGATGCATCGCGCTTTCGAACCCGGAAATCGAAGAATTATGGACACTTGTTCGTGACGGTACCCCCATCGAGATCACACCTTGATCCAAAACCGATGGAAATGATCTTGACCTGAACCCTTTTTGTTCCACTTTTGTTCTCGTAAGGGCAATTACGGAGTACGGCAGCGATGGGACAGGCAGCGACCCAGTTCGAATATGGCAGCGGCGATGGCAGCGGGGCGAAGGTCGTCTCGCTCAAGGGCCGCGTGCAGGATCGCGGCAGTCTGGCACTGGCGGTCTCGATCTTTGCCGATCGCAGCTATCTACGCGCAGAGATGGAGGAGGATGCTTCGGCAGCGGGTCTGCGGATCGCGCAGGCTGGCGATCTTGGCAATCTCCTTGCAGCGGATGGCGCGCAGGCTCACGCAGATGCCATGCTGGGTGATCTCGTGCTGGTCGATTGCCCGGTGATCGACGGCGCAGAGCTTGCAGCGCTTGCCCGGCTCGATATGCGCGCAGCAAAAAGCGGCGCGCAGCTTGTCGTGTCCACCAGCATCGGCTCGCTTGATGATGTGTTTGGCTGCCTCGATCAGAGCGAGGCGCAGATTCTCGTCACCCCCAGCCGGGCCGAACGGGTGATCGCGCTGGGCCGCACGCTGGCCCGCGCGGGCAACCGTGTGCGGGAACTTTCGGAAGAGGACCGGCTCGCCCTGCTGCGCCTTACCGAGCAGGTGGGCCAGATTGCGCAGAGGCTAGAGGCACTGTCATCCAGTTCCGGCCCGGCGAGTGCGCAGCCCTCTGCGTTCCGGTTTGATGGTGCAGGGGATGAGGCGCGGATTGATGAAGGAACAGACCGGCTGGTTCGTGCAGCAAGGCCCCCGCTGCCCGATCCGCGGCTGGTGCGCCGGATCATCCGCCAGCGCCAGCTGCGTGCCCGGTTCTTCGAAGGCGATCTGTTTGCCGATCCGGCGTGGGACATGCTGCTCGATCTTACCGCGGCGCGAGCCGAGCATGTCCGCGTTTCGGTCACATCACTGTGCATTGCCTCCGGCGTTCCGCCCACCACGGCGCTGCGGTGGATCGGTCAAATGACCGACGCTGGCTTGCTCCAGCGCGTTGATGATGAAACCGACCGCCGGCGCGCCTTCATCACGCTGACGGACAAGGCGGCCGACGCCATGGCGCGATACTTTGCCGAACTGGGCACGGCTTCGGCGATGCTGGTCTGAGTCGTGGACCGGAGGTTCCGGCTTCGCGGTGAGCCGCCACCCGTGCGCTGTCACTCGTTGACCCGCGGTAAGCTGGCGGCACGCGGTGGCAGGCGCAGCCGGTTGGGGAATGCGTGAGGGCAGCCCGCAGTTGCAGGAACAGCAAATGCGGGTGTGGTCCTGACGGCAGCGACGGCCACTAGCGCAGGGCGTCCTTATCATAGGTTTGGGCACCCGGCAGGTGCGCGGCTCGCTCTCGTCAGGCGGCGACGCGGTCCGAACCAAGTACGCGCTGCGCCAGCATGCGGCCGGAAACCCAGGCGCATTCCACGCGGGGGCCCAGGAGCCAATCACCGCAGGCACCAATGTTCTGGGTTTCGTTCCACAAGTAGCCAAGCCCGGTTCCAGCGGAAAGCGCATAGCGCCACCGGTGCACGGAATGGGCCAGCACCGCAGGCGAATCGGCACCAGTCGCCTCGGCCAGAGCAGCCAGCAGCAACGGTGCAACTTCATCGGGGCTGCGTTCAAGGTGCGCGGTCGACCACTGCGGGGTGGTTTGCACCACCCAGCTTTCAGGGCCGCTGCGACCGGGTTTAGCGCTGTCGCGCGCGGCCCAGGCCACAATGCCGTGATCTCGCAAGATGTTGGCACGGTGCGGCAGCGGTCCAGCAAACGCGAACATGCCGCTCCAGCAGGGCTGCGAACGCGCAAACAGCGCGGTACGCGCCAGTTCAAAATCGTGCAGAGTAAGTATCGGCGCTGCTTGCTCAGCTGGCAATGCCAGCACAGCCGCGTCGAAATACTCAGCTGGCATGCCCTCTCCCAGCAGACGCCACTGCCCGTCCTCGTGCGCGAGGCCGCTGACGTGATGGGAAAACCTTACATCGTGCCGCGCTGCCATGGCCCGCACCACCGCGTTCATGCCCGGAACGCCGATCCATGCATCGTCGCGTGCTTCGGGCCAGCGAACCGCAAGCCCGGCCTCTGCCCAGCGTGCTACTTCGGCGGAAAAGCCGGTGTCGCGCACGGTAAAATACTGGGCGCCGAAATCGAACGCCGCCTCGCCCTGGGGGGTTTCAAGGCGGCGCGAGGCCATCCGGCCACCAGCCTTGCGCCCCTTGTCAAACAGCGTCACGCTCCAGCCTTGTTCGGAAAGGGCATCAGCGCAGGACAGGCCGGCAATTCCGGCTCCAATGATGGCAACACGTTTCATAAAACTGCCCGCCGTTACTTACGGCCCATCAAAGTTAGCACTTCCTTGCGGCTGCTATCATCCTCAAGGAAGCAGCCGAGCATGCGGCTGGTCACCATGCCCACGCCCGGGGTGCGCACGCCGCGCCCGGTCATGCAGCCATGCTGCGCTTCGATCACCACGGCCACGCCATGCGGCTGAAGGTTGTCCCAGATGCACTTGGCAACTTCGCTGGTCAGCCGCTCCTGGATCTGCAGACGGCGCGCATAACCATGCAGCACACGGGCGAGCTTCGAAATGCCAACCACGCGGTTGCGAGGAAGGTAGGCGATCGATGCAGTGCCGGTGATCGGCGCAAGGTGGTGCTCGCAGTGCGAGTGGAATGGAATATCGCGCAGCAGGACGACTTCATCGTAGCCGGCCACTTCGCTGAACGTCCGGCGCAAGTGCTGGCCGGGATCTTCTTCGTATCCCGCGCAGTATTCTTTCCATGCCCGGCCGACGCGGCTGGGTGTATCGGTAAGGCCTTCGCGTTCCGGATCGTCGCCGGCCCAGCGCAGCAGCGTGCGGATGGCTTCCTGAACCGGTTCGGGCACGATAAGCTTGCCGTCCTCGTCGCGCGCCTCGAACTCGTGATTGACGTAATTCATGCGTGCGCTCCATCGGCGAGAGAGACTTGGCGCGCCGGAATGGCTGCGCTAATGCTGCAGAAAATCAGCGCACACCCGCGACGCGCGTCTTGCAGCGCCGTCGCAAATGGGTCTACCCATGCTGCAATCTTGGGTCTTTAGATCGGGACGGGGCCGGTTTTTGGG
>JBIPOH010000043.1:0-15011 GCA_044379435.1 Novosphingobium sp. | reverse complement strand
GATCTGGCTGGCGGGGGTGACCGCGGTCTGGCCGCGCCCCAGCGGGCCGGGCTGCGAGACCTGGCTTTTCTCGTCGATCTTCACCACCAGCTTGCCGTGGCTGATCGCGGCGGGCGAAAGGCGCACGGCCGAGTTGATCACGACCGTGCCGGTGCGGCTGTTGACGATGACGCGCGCTGCGGTTTCGGCAGGCTGTACGTCGATCATCTCGATCGCGGCCATCATCGTGGCGCGCGTGTCGGTGGCGGCGGGGAGGCGGATGGCAAGGGTGATGCCATCTTCCACCGTGGCCGCGCCGGGGAAGCGCGCGTTCACCGCATCGCGCACGCGGCTGGCGGTGAGGAAATCGGCGGTGAACAGGTTCCAGCGCAGCATCTCGCCGCTATCGAACCCGGTGGCGACCGCGCGTTCCACGCTGGCGCCTTCGGCAATGCGGCCAACGGTGGGGACGTTGACCGTAAGCTGGCTGCCATCCTTTGCCGTGACGCCGAGGCCGCCAACGGCCAGGTTGCCCTGCGCCATCGCATAGATCTGGCCGTCTGCGCCATAAAGCGGGGCCATGATCAGCGCGCCGCCGCGCAAGCTCTTGGCTTTGCCGATGGTCGAGACGGTCACGTCGATGCGCTGGCCGGGCTTGGCAAAGGCCGGAAGATCGGCGGTGATGACCACGGCGGCCGCGTTTTTGAGGCCGGGCGCGATGCCTTGGGGCAGTTGCACGCCAAGGCGTCCCGAAACGCCGCGCATCGCCTGCGTGATATACTCAAGGTTGTCGTCACCCGTGCCCGCAAGGCCGACGACGACGCCGTAGCCGGTGAGCTGGTTGGTGCGCACGCCCTGAAACGCGCCGAGATCGCGCACGCGGTCGGCGTGTGCAGGCGCGGGCGCCAGTGTGATCGCAGCGAAGAGGGCGAGCGTGGCCCGGAGGAAGGGGGAGCGCGCCATGATCAGAACGGCGAGATCATGTTGAAGAACTTCGACAGCCAGCCTTCGCGGCTGGCGCGGCCAACCGCGCCGTTGCCGGAATAGATGACGCGCGCATCGGCCACCTGCGTGGAGCGCACGCGGTTATCGGCATCGATGTCGCCAAGGCGGACGATCCCGGAAACCTGCACCCATTCCTGGCCCTGGCTCAGTTCCAAGCGCTTTTCCCCTTTGACGAGCGCCGTGCCGTTGGGGCGCACTTCGGCGATGGTGACGGTTACCTCGCCGCCGAGCGTGCTCGTCTGCGTGGCATTCCCCTGTCCATTGAACGTCGAACCGCCCGAAGCTTTAAGGGCATTGGGATTGAGGAACGAGAGCGGCCCGGCGGTGGGCGGGACGACATTGAAATCACCGGTCTTCTGCGTTCTGGCCGCAGCCGTCTTCGACGCGTTCAGTTGTTCGGTGAGCACGATCGTGATCGAATCGCCCACCGTGTGCGCGCGGCGGCCTTCGACAAGGCCGGTGTAGCCTGCCGCCACATTGAAGATCGCGCCATCGGCAGGGCGCGGCGCGGGCGCTGCGGGGAGCGCGGAGCCAAACCCTTCGGCCGGGCGCGTGGGGCGGCCATGCGCGGGGTGCGCGGGCAGGATTGCGGCGAGCACGAGCCCGGGCGGCACCAGCAGGCAGGCCAGCAGGCGCAGGCCGAGCGGCTTGCCATCTTGCGGGGCGGTCACAGACGCGCGGAACGCGGCTTCGAAAGGGGAGTCCATCATGGCGTGAATATCCGTTCCGGTCAGAGCGTCTGGTTGGCGTTCTGGAGCATTTCATCGACCGCCGAGATCATCTTGGAATTGACCTCGTAAGCGCGCTGGGTCTCGATCATGTCGACCAGTTCCTCGACCACGTTGACGTTGGAGCTTTCGAGGAAACCCTGGCGGATGCGCCCGCGCCCCACTTCGCCGGCAATGCCGATCTGCGCGGCCCCGCTGGCGGCGGTTTCGGTCAGGAAGTTATCTCCTCCGGCGGCAAGGCCTGCCGGATTGGCGAAGCTGGCCAGCGTGATCTGGCCCAGCTGCGCAGGTTCTGCCGTGCCCGGCAGCGTGGCCGAAACGGTGCCATCGGGCGCAATGGTAATCGAGGTAGCGCCTTCGGGGATCGTGACTGGCGGCTGCACGACATACCCCTGCGCGGTGACGAGCTGGCCTTCGGCGGAGCGGCTGAAGTTGCCCGCGCGCGTAT
Source organism: Novosphingobium sp. (assembly GCA_044379435.1). Taxonomy (GTDB): domain Bacteria; phylum Pseudomonadota; class Alphaproteobacteria; order Sphingomonadales; family Sphingomonadaceae; genus Novosphingobium. The sequence continues at coordinate 12,851 of JBIPOH010000043.1, read as the reverse complement.
AGCCAAGCTGGCCGCCGGGCAGCGTGACCTGGAAATAGCCTTCGCCATCGAGCGCGAGATCGAGCGCGTTGTTCGTGGTCTGGAGTTGGCCTTGCGTGGCGATCCGCGTGGTCGACTGGATGCCGACGCCGGTGCCAAGGTTGAGCCCGGTGGCATATGCCGTCTCGCCCGAAGACTGCTGCCCGGCGGTGCGCGCGTCCTGATAGGCCATGGTCGCGAAATTGGCCCGGTCGCGCTTGAAGGCGGTGGTGCCGACGTTGGCGAGATTGTTGGCAATGACGCGCATCCGCGTGTCCTGGGCTTCAAGCCCGGTGCGGGCGACGTGAAGGGCGGAAGAGGGCATGGGCAGTGTCCTTGGAATGCGGGATGGGAAATCAGGTCAGGCGCATGAGGCCCGCGCCGCCTTCATCAAGCTCGCGCGCGGTGGAGATAAGCTTGGTGCGCATGTCGAACAGACGCTGCGCTTCGACCATTTCGACCAGCACGCGGGTGGGCTCGACATTGGATTGTTCAAGGCTGCCGGGCTGGAGCCGGGCTTCCTCGTCGGCCGGAAGCGCACCGCCGCCGGCCACGCGAAACAGGCCGTCGAGGCCCTTCTCGATGCGCGATCCGGCGGTGCTGACCAGCTTCAGCCGCGCCACTTCCTGCGGCGGCTGATCCGGGTTTTCCGGCAGAGCGGCCAGCACGCGGCCATCGGGCGCAAGGGTGATCTTTGCGCCGGGGGGCACGGTGACCGGGCCTGCATCGCCAACAACCGGGCGGCCATCGCCATTGGTGAGCACGCCCGTGGCATCGACTGAAAGATCGCCGCGCCGGGTATAGGCTTCCTCGCCGTCTGCCGCCTGAACGGCCAGCATGGTGCGCCCCGTCAGCGCGACATCGAGCGGATTGCCGGTTTCGATCAGCGCGCCTTGCTTCATGCTGGCACCGCGCACCTCGCCGCGCGTCATCGCGCGGGCTTCGATGCTGGGGCCTTTCAGCGTCATCGGATCGGCGCTGAGCAGTTCGGCGCGAAAGCCGATGGTCTGCGCATTGGCCATGTTGCTGGCGATGACCTGCTCGGTCATCATCGAGCCGGAGAGGCCGGAATAGGCGGTGTAGATCAGGCGGTCCATAACAGGTCAGCCTCAGGTGCGCAGGTTGATGATGGTCTGCGAGATCTGCGTGGCAGTATCGATCGCCTTGGCATTGGCCTGGAAATTGCGCTGGGCCGTGATCAGGCCGACCATTTCTTCCGAAAGATCGACGTTCGAGCGTTCGAGCGCGCCTGACAGGATGCCGCCGTAGAAGCCCGAATCCGGCTCGCCGAAGGTGGGGTTGCCGGAAATGCCGGTGGTGCTCCAGTTGGCCGAGCCTTCCTGCCGCAGCCCGCCGGGCGCAAGGAACGTGGCGAGGGCCAGCTTGCCCACCGCGACATTGCTGCCATCGGCATAGCTGGCGGTGATCACCCCGTTCTTGCCGACCGCGACCCCGGCAAACTGCGCGCCGCCCGCATTGGTGGCTGGGATCTGCACCGATTGCGGCGTTGTGCCGGTGACCGCGCCAGCCGCATCGGTGGGGAAGACCTGCAGCCGGTTGCCATTGCCGCGCACGAGAAAGCCGTTCTCGTCGATCTCGAACGAGCCGTTGCGGGTGAACAGGGTATCGCCAGAGATGGCCGAGCGGGTGGTGAAGAAGCCATCGCCATTGACGACGAGATCGAGCGCATTGCCGGTCTGCTCGACCGCGCCTTGCGCGAAGTTCTGGTTGATCGCCTCGACCGTGGCGCCGATCCCAAGGATCAGCTTGGGGTTGGTGAAAGCGCTGCCCGCGACGATATCGGCGAAGGCGACAGTGCTCTTCTTGAAGCCGTTGGTTTCCGCATTGGCGATGTTGTTGCTGATGACGCCCAGATCGGTCTGGGCGTTCTTGAGGCCGTTGAGCGAGGTGTAGAACGACATTTCAGATGGTCCTTTCGAATGGCGGGATCAGGCGGAGAGGCCGGTGAGCCGGTCGAGCTTGCCTTCGATCGATTTCAGCGTGTCGGAGGTGCTGTTGGCCGCCGAGAGGCTGGAAAACTGGGCGAGCTGGGCGATCATCTGGCTGTTGTCGACCGGCGCGGTGGGGTCCTGATTCTGCAGCTGCGCCGTCAGCAGCTTGATGAAATCATTGGCGCCGAGCGAACCCCATGAGTTCTTTGCGGGGGCTGTGGCCGCCGCGGTAGGGTTGGCGGCGGCGTAAGGATTGATTGCGGTCATCACTTCATCCTCATGGTTTCAAGCATCAGCTGCTTGGCGGTCTGCATGGCTTCCACCACGTTCTGATACTGGCGGGCGCTTTCGAGCATCTCGACCATCTCGGCACTTTCATCGACCGGGGCGGCCCAGACATCGCCGTTGGCATCGGCCAGCGGGTGATCGGGATCGTGTGTGCGCACCGGGGCGGCATCGCTGCGAAAGACACCGGTGACGCGGACCGTGGTGAGCCCGCTCGACCGGTCGAGCTCTTCGGCAAAGACGGGGCGCAACGGGCGGTAGGCGGCGTCCTGGCTGGCGGCGACATTGCCCGCATTGGCAAGGTTGGAGGCAGAGGCGTTCATCCGCACGAGCTGCGCCGACATGGCGCGGGCCGTCACGTCGAACAGCGAAAGGGGCTGGCCGGGGGTTGCCATCGTCATTCGCCCTTGATCGCGCGGGTCAGCGTCTCGACCCGTCCGCGGATGAACGACAGCGTGGCGGAATAGCCCACGGCGTTTTCGGCAAAGGCGGTCTGCTCGGTCGCCATTTCCACGGTGTTGCCATCAAGGCTGGGCATCACCGGCATTCGGTAACGCGTGGCCGAAGCCATCGCCTGCGCTTCGCTTGCGCCGCCAGTTCGGGCCTTCAAGGCAGCGGCGAAATCGATGTCCTTCGCCTTGTAGCCGGGGGTTCCTGCGTTCGCGAGGTTGGAGGTGATGAGGCCGATGCGCTGTGAGCGCAGTTCCAGCGCGGTGCCGTGGATGCCGAAGAGAGAATTGCTCATGGGTGTGGCCTTGGCAGAGGGATCTTCCTGCCATGGGATCAGCAAGGGGCGTGCCAACCGCGCCAATGCAGGGGATTTGCCAGTGCCGCCCCGGCCTGAGCGGCAAGCGTTTGCCGGGTGGGCGGCAGATTGCTTCCGCGCATTTGGCGTTCGGCGCTGAAACCTGCGGGCAAACCGCCGTTCTTCGAAAGTGAAGGAACGAGGCAGGCAGCGATGAACACAGGCCATATGTTCGATCCGGTGGCAGCGATGATCGTCATCGGCGGCACGCTGGGCGCCACCGCGCTGCGTAGCGGCCTTGCGGATTGCCGCGCCGCGCTGGGTGCGCTGGCCGCGCTGGCGCGCCCCCGTTTCCGCGCCGATGCGGTGCGCGGAAATCTGGCGCCGGTGGTAGCGCAGGCAGACCGCGAGGGGCTCCTGCGCGCAGCGCCCCGCCCATCGGGCGATGCCGCCATCGATCAGGCGCTGGCGGCGCTGATCCAGACCCGCAGCCTTGCCGCCTTTGTGGCGACTGACGATGCCTTGCGCGAAACCCGCGTGGGCCGCGCGGTGCGTGCGGTGCGTACGCTGGCGCTGGGGGCAGAGCTTTCCCCCGTGTTCGGCCTTGCCGGAACGCTGATCTCGCTGAGCCAGCTGCCTGCCGAGGGGCTTGCGCGCGGGCAGTTCATGGCGGCGATCTCGATGGCGGTGCTCACCACGCTCTATGGCTTGCTGCTGGGCAATCTGCTGCTGGCCCCGCTGTCGCGCGCGGTAGAGCGGCGCGTGGAAGCCGAGGAAGCGGCGCGGCGCGAAGTTGCCGATTGGCTGATTGCCCGGATTGGCCCGGCCTGCCCGCCCGCGCAGCCTGCCGCATCGACCCTAGGGCTGCGGCGCGCGCACTTGCGCGAGGCGGGATGACCACGCCGCCGCCCCACGGCCTTTATGGTGCGCCGATTTCCATGCCCTGGCAGACGATCCTCGCTGATCTGGCGATGATCCTGTTCATGATGACAGCGGCGGCGCTGGCCAATGCGCCCGAAAGCGCGCTGCTGCCGGGGGCGGTGAAGGCAGGCCCTGCGCCTGCCTCTACTCCGCCTGCCCCCGCTCCGCCCGCAGCGCCCACACTGCGCGCGGCTGCGCCTTCAGCGCGCGGCGAGCCTGTGGGGGTATGGCGCGATGATCCCGGCGCGCCCGATCTGGCCGGGTGGCTTGCCCAGCAGGGCGGCGATCCGCGCCTGCGCGTCTCGATCCTTGTGCGCCATCTTGAAGGGCGGGAACGCGCGGCGCTCGGCCGCGCTGCAAAGCTGCTCGCGGATGCAGGCACGCGCGCGGCAGGCGCACGGATCGTGATCGAACCTGGCGCGGACGACAGCGCGAGCGTGGTCCTCGCCTATGATACCCAGTGAGGTGGCACGATGATTGCAGCGCTGGCGGCATTGTCTTTCCCTGCCAAAGGAAACTGCCATGCGCACGCCTCGGATTGCCCTGCCCCTCGCGCTGATGCTGGCGCCGTTGCCCGTGCTGGCCGCGCCGTTCACCGATCTTGCGATGATCGACAATTCGGTGGCGGCGTTTACCGGCCAGCCGATTGGCGTGCCGGGCGGCGCGGCGCAGCCGGTGGACCGCCGGCTGCGGCTGGCGGCCTGCCAGACCCCGCTTGCGCTTGCCTGGTATGGCGCGGCGCAGACCAGCGTGCTGGTGAGCTGCCCGGACATGGGCGGCTGGCGCGTGTTCGTGCCGTTGAAGGAAGCGCGCCGCGATGCGCCTGCCGCGATTGCGGTGGCGCGGGGCGAGGGCGTGACGGTGAGCGTGGCGGGCGATGGTTTTTCGGTTTCCCAGCCCGGCGAGGCGCTGGATGCAGGCGCGGTGGGCGCGTGGATCCGCGTGCGCATGGGCGCCAAGGCCGATCCGCTGCGCGCACGCGTGGTGCGCCCGGGGCTGGTCGAGCTGCCAGTGGATTGAAGGCGGCGGCGTGCTGCCGCCACCTGCCGCTTCCGGCAAAATTTTTCCGCCCCTCCTTAAATGCTGCCTGCAACCACCGTTCTTGTTGGCAGGAAACGCGAGGAGCGGATCATGTCATCCTTTGAAATCGGTGCGCCGCGCCCGGTCAGCGCGGTTCAAGTCGGCACTGTTGGCGCGGGCAGCAAGCCCGTCCAGACCGAAATCCCGGCTGAAACCCCGAAGGCTCCGGCCCAGACTGCTGCCGCCAAGGTGGAAACGAGTGCCGCGGTGAAGGCTGGTGCTGCGCCGGTCGATCAGGAGCGGGTCCGCACGATCCGTCACGCCGTCGAAACCGGCACCTACCCCGTTTTTCCCGCCAAGATCGCCGATGCGATGATCGCGGCCGGGATGCTGCTGAGGAGCGCCAAGTGAGCGTGAACGCAACGTCAGCCATGGACACTATGCAGCCGATCCGCCGCCCCACCCAGCTGCGCGATACGCTGCGGCAGATGCTGGCCGTTCTGGAAGACGAGCGGCACGCGCTTGCCGGGCTCGATGTCGATGCGATCATGGGCTGTGCGGTGGACAAGAACGCGCTGTGCGGCCGCCTCGATACGACCGCCCCGGAAGCGATCGACGAGGAATGCCGCGGCCTGCTGGAGGCCGCGCGCCGCGTGAACGAGGCAAACCGCCGCGTGCGCAACCTGATTGCGGCCAATGTTTCCGCGCGTCTCGATGCGCTGACGGGCCAGCCCGCGCTCTACCGCGCCAATGCTCCCCACGCCCGGATCAGCCGCGCACGCTGATTTGGCACGCTGTTTGCTGATGCCCTTCCGACCGCCGCGTGATGGCGGTCCGGAAAGGGATTTCAGTGAGCGAACCTTCTTCCATCACGGCTTCGCCAGTGCCGCGTCCTGCACCCGATGTGCGCCCAAGAGACGTCAGGGGCGCGATTGCGCGTGCGGCGGCGGCGACCGGCACCGACTTTTCCTATCTCATGGCGCAGGCCAGGATCGAGTCCGGCCTCAACCCGAATGCCCGCGCAGCAACATCGAGCGCGGCGGGGCTCTATCAGTTCACCGGTTCGACCTGGCTTTCGATGCTCGACAAGCACGGCGCGGCCTATGGGCTGCCCGCAAGCGGCGCGGCCTCGCGCGCGCAGATGCTGGCGCTGCGGTCCGACCCGGAGCTGTCCGCGCTGATGGCGGGCGAGCTGGCGAACGACAACCGCGATTTCCTCTCCGGCCAACTCGGCCGCGATCCCGATGCGAGCGAGCTCTATCTCGCGCACTTCCTCGGCACCGAAGGGGCTGGGCGCTTCCTCGGCGCGCTGTCCACCAACCCATCGCAAAGCGCCGCGGCGTTGCTGCCCAAGGCGGCGGCGGCCAACCGGGCGATCTTCTTCGGCCCCAGCGGCGCGCGTTCGGTGGGTGAGGTGATGGACCTGCTGCGCGGCAAGATGGCCAGCGCGATGAACGCGGCAGAGGGAGCTTTTCCCGCCTATGCTGCTGCGCCCGAAGTACAGGCAGGCGGACCGATCCAGCAGGCGTTCCGCGCCGCCGCCGCCTCGCCCGAAGCGCCGCCCGCGCGCTCTATGGCCGATACCTTGCGCGATGCCTTTGCGCTGGCGCAGCCCGGCAGCGCCCCGGTGCATGTGCGCGCGGCCTATGGCCAGCTGCGCAGCCTGGGGATCTAAGCCGCCATGCTGAAACGCTTCGGCCAGCCAAGCGCATTGGCGCTTCCCGGCGGCATCCTGATCCTGATCGCGCTGATGATCATGCCGATCCCGTCGTTCCTGCTCGACGCGTTCTTCGTGCTCAATATAGCGCTGTCCGTCGCCATCCTGATGGCGGCGATGAACGCGCTCAAACCGCTCGATTTCTCCTCGTTCCCTTCGGTCCTGCTCTTCGCCACGCTGCTGCGCCTCGCGCTCAACGTCGCCTCCACGCGCATCGTGCTGGTCAGCGGGCATGAAGGCGGCGCTGCGGCGGGGCATGTGATCGAAAGCTTCGGCGCGTTCCTGATCGGCGGCAATTTCGCGGTCGGCCTGTTCGTGTTCATGATCCTGCTGATCATCAACCTGATGGTCGTCACCAAAGGCGCGGGCCGCGTTTCGGAAGTCTCCGCGCGTTTCACCCTCGATGCCCTGCCCGGCAAGCAGATGGCCATTGACGCCGACTTGGCGGCGGGCCTGCTCACTGCCGACGAAGCCAAGGCGCGCCGCCGCGAAGTGGCGACCGAGGCCGATTTCTACGGCTCGATGGACGGTGCCAGCAAGTTCGTCAAAGGCGATGCCGTTGCCGCGCTGCTGATCCTGGGCGTCAATATCATCGCGGGCTTCTGCCTTGGCATGCTCAGCCACGGCCTCACCGCGCAGGAAGCCGCCAGCCGTTACATCACGCTGGCGGTGGGCGATGCGCTGGTGGCGCAAGTGCCCTCGCTGCTGCTCTCCATCGCCGCCGCCGTGATCGTGACGCGCGTTTCGGATGCGCGCGATCTGGCCGGGCAGATCGGCGGCCAGTTTGCCGCCCCCGGCACGTGGTTGCCGGTGGCGGTCATTCTCGGTGTGATCGGGATGATCCCGGCGATGCCCCAGATCGTGTTCATGCCTGCCGCCGCTATGGCCGGCTATATCTGGTGGAGCCTCAGAAAGCGCGAGGCGCGCCTGGGCGTGCCGCCGCCGGTGGTGGTGGAGCAGATCGATCCGGCGCGCATCACGCTGGAGGATGTGTCCGATCACACGCTCGTCACCATCGAGCTGGGCTACGGCCTCGTCCACCTCGTCGATGAAAAGCGCGATGCGCCGCTGGTCGCGCGCATCACCGGCGTGCGCAAGCAGCTCTCGCAGAGCTTCGGCTTCGTGGTGCCGCAGTTCCGCGTGCGCGATAGCCTCGATCTCATGCCCGATGCCTATCGCATCGTGCTGGGCGGGGTGGCGCTGGGCGGGGCGAGCATCAAGGCGTCCAAAGTGCTGGCCATCGATGCGGGCGAGGCCAATCCCGATCACGCCCTGCGCGGCGAGCAGACGACCGATCCCAGCTTCGGCTGCCCGGCGATCTGGATCGAACCGGCGCAGCGCGATCATGCGATTGCCGAAGGGTTCCTCACTGTCGATGCCTCCACCGTCGTCGCCACGCATTTGAACCAGCTGCTCAGCGAACGCCCGCAGGCGCTGCTGGGGCCAGACGAAGTGCGCGCGATCATCGACGGCGTGCGGGACCGCGCGCCCGGGCTGGTGGAGACGGTGCACCCCGCGCCAATCACGCTGGGCGCGATGACCCGCCTGCTGCACGCGCTGCTGGAAGACGGGGTAAGCATCGCGCACCCGCTGCCGATCCTCTCTGCGCTGGCCGAAGCGGTGCTGCAGACGGCCGACCACGACAAGCTCGTCGATCTGGTGCGCGCGTCGCTCGGCGGGATGCTGGTTTCGCGCATCTGCGGCCCTGCCGAGCGGCTGGCGGTGCTGACGCTGGATGGCGCGCTGGAGCAGATGATCGTGGGCGGGATGCACGATCCCGTCACCGGGCAGCCGATGATCGAGCCCGATCTGGCGCGCTCCATCGGTGAACGCATTGCCGCGATCATTGCCGAGCGCGGGCCTGCCGCGCCGCCCGTCGCGCTCATCGTCCAGCCGCGTGCCCGCCGCGCGCTCGCCGCGCTGCTGCGCCAGCGCGCGCCGCAATGCGCGGTGCTTTCGATTTCCGAACTGCCGCCCAGCCAGCCGATCGAAGTGATCGAAGTGGTCGGCGCGGCTGAAGACCCATCCGCACATCCCCCACAGGATCTTGCCGCATGAACCATGACCACCGCAGCTTTGCCGCCGCGCGCGCCTATCAGGGTGGGGCGGCGGACCGCATCCGCCGCTTCCTGCCGATGGTGCGCCGCCTTGCCTGGCACGTCCACGGATCGGGCCGCGCCGGGATCGAGATCGATGATCTGGTGCAGGCCGGGCTCGTCGCCCTCACCGAATGCGCGCAGAAGCACAACGGGCCGACCGAGGACGGCTTTGCCGCCTATGCCAAGCTGCGCGTGCGCGGCGCGATGGTCGATCTGGTGCGGCGATCAAGCCCGCTATCGCGCAGCGCGAGCGACCGGCGCAAGCTGCTGGCAGGCGCGGCGCAGACCCTGACCACCACGCTGGGCCGTACCCCCACCGAGGACGAACTCGCCGAAGCCATGGGCATGACCACCGCCGCGCTGGGCGAACTGCGCGCCTCAAGCGAGCCGATGCGCTTCGAGCCCATCGACGACACCTATTCGGACAGCGACATGGCCTTCGCCGACGACCGGCCGGACAGCTTCGAACTGCTGGCCGACGAGCAATCGCGCGGCGTGGTTGTGGCGGCGATTTCCAGCCTGCCGGAGCGGCTGCAGCGGGTGATCCAGCTCTATTTCGTCGAGGAACTGAACCTTGCGGAAATCGCCGAGGTCCTGTCGGTCAGCGTGCCGCGCGTGCACCAGTTGAAGGCGCAGGCGCTGGACAAGCTGCGGGCGGCGCTGGGGGAGGGGTTTGATGTGCTTTAGGGGGGATGAAGATCGCTGCGTTTATATCAGAGTGTGAGCTGATCTGCCCTTTCCATCTCTGATGTTGATTGGCATTCTCTTCGAATGGCTAAATTCAAAACCGAACGACATCACTGGTGGCCGGAGGGTGTGTCTCAGTATTGGGCTGATAGCGAAGGTGGAGTTCACTGGCTGCTACCAAATGGAGATATTCGCCGATCTGTGCCAAAGAGTTTTGGGGTCATAGGCAACGGACATACGATAAAGTTGGGTGATGATCCGGCGGTGGGGAGTGTGTGGGACACAAACTTTGAGTCGGCTTTTCACGATGCAGATACTAACTTCCCTTGGATCATACAGTGGCTTGATACCCTAGAGCGATGCGATCCGCCTTATGAACGACCGATTATGAGTCGCGTAGTTCCTGTTTCTGTCGGGGATGAGCAATTCGCTACTTTGATCGAATGTTTAGTCTCATTAGCGGTGCGCAGCCCCAAGTATCGGGAGCAAAGTGTTTCTCTCGCTGAGCACTTACGGGGGGCACTACCAGAACGAGAGAGGAACGCTTTGATTGGGGCGAATATCCAACGTGCGCTGCGAAATGCAGTTCGGAACCTTGGTGGTAGCGGCAAGGCAATGGTAGTATTTTCGCCCGAGCGGGAGTTCATTTTTGGTGATGGCTTTTTCCATAATCTCTCTCCGCAGGGCGAGCACTGGCACAATCCTAAGCTGTTTGTGCCGCTAACGCCATGGATGAGCGTGCTATTTTCCCGGCCTACGGGCTACATGGTTGAGCCTCGGCTTGTGACTTTCGTTGCAGATAGCTCCGAAGTTGATGAGTTGAATTATGTTGTCCAAGTCTATGCCCGCGAAATGCTGTTTTATCGGTCAGAGCGGCCAAAGATCGAAGATGTATTCTCGTGCGGGGTGCACAAAGTGTTCGCCGATGACCGAAATCCCGTTGATCGGCTGATCTATGAGATGCCTGGAGTGCCACCTCGGGATCCAAGCATGGATGCTATCATTGCAATGATGCAGCGCAACGGAGGGCAGTGAAGCGGCCACTTGGAAAACTTGAAGCTGGTCTGGTTCGTACTTTTGCGCCGACAGGTTACAGATTCTGGCAGTACCATCTCCCAACCCTCTCTCGCCAAGGCGAGAGCCCCATTTAGCACTTGTGGCACTTGCACGCTCCCCCGCACCGGCTTAATCGCGCGGTTAAAGGAGAACGATGCCATGAAGATCGAACAGGGTATGGCTGCCGTCGTGACCGGCGCGGCTTCGGGTCTGGGGCGGGCGACCGCCATCGCGCTGGCGGCGGCGGGCGCGAAGGTTGCCATTTTTGATGTGAACGCTGAGGCGGGCGAGGAAGTGGCCAAGGCGATTGGCGGGCTGTTCTGCCATGTCGATATCACATCCGAGGAATCGGTGGTCGAAGGCTTTGCCAAGGCCCGCGCGGCGCATGGGCAGGAGCGGATCACCGTCCACTGCGCGGTGGTGCACCGCAAGGGCAAGACCGTGGGCCGCAACAAGGAAACCGGCGAGTTCACCCGGCTTTCGACCGAGGACTATGCCTTTGCTGCGGGCGGCGTGCTGATCGCCAGCTACCGCGTGGCGAGCCTTTCGGCGCTGGGCATGGCCCATTCTGATCCGCTCGAAGGCGACGGCGAGCGCGGCACGATCATCCTCACGGGCTCGGTCGCGGCGCAGGATGCGCAGATCGGGCAGGTGGCTTATGGTTCGCTGAAGGCGGGCGTGGTCGGCCTCGTGCTGCCGATGGCGCGCGATCTCATGGACCTCGGCATCCGCGTCAACGCGATCCTGCCGGGCATCTTCGATACGCCGCTCTTGGGCCGTGTGCCGGAAAAGGTGCGCGCGGGCCTCAACGCCTCGGTGCCGTTCCCCAAGCGGCTTGGTCTGCCGGAAGAGTTCGCCAGCCTTGCGATGGAACTGGTGCGCAATTCCTACTTCAACGCGCAGGCGATCCGGCTGGATGGCGGCATCCGCATGGCGCCGAGGTAAGCACCGCCAACCCGCCCGCTATTGCCCGTCGGCCCGTGCTTGACACGGGCCTTGGCTTTCCTTTTCGGGCGCGGCGCTGGAAGGGAAGCCTAACCCCGGGTCAAGCCCGGGGTGACGGAAAAGGATGCGTTAGGGTCTAACCGGCCTTGATCGCCAGAAACGAGGCCGCAACGCCAAGCATCACCACGGCAAACCCCCGCCGCACCCATTTGGTGCGTGCGGGGTCTGCCAGCCACGCCTGCGCATGGCTTCCGGCCAGCACGATGGCGAGGTGGATGGCCGTGGCAATCCCGGTGCTGACGAACGCGAGCGTGAGAGCTTCGCTGAGGCCCAGCGTGCGCCCGCCGAGGAACTCCGGCGCGACGACCACGAAGAACATGTAGGCCTTCGGGTTCAGCAAGTTGATCAGTGCCCCCGTGGCGAAGGCGCGCTTTGTGGCGGTGGGCGGCGGGGCTTTATCCGCGCCGCGCCATGCTTCGATCGCCAGCCACACCATCATCGCTGCACCCGCAATCCGCAGGCCATCGAGCAGCGCAGGCATGGCCTTGAGCAGCGTGGCAAGGCCCAGCGCGGCCAGTATGCCATTGGTCAGCAGGCCCAGCGCTGTGCCCGCCACGGCGGCCAGCCCGCTGCGCCGCCCTTCGGTGGCGGCAAGGCCCGCCAGCCACGCCATGTTCGGCCCCGGCGTGAGTTCGATCAGCAGCACCGCTGCGGCGAACCCGGCAATATCGAGCGTGCCCGGCATCTAGACGGCGGTGCCCACCATCATGCCGATCCCGGCAGTGGCCGCCATGGCGAGCGCGCCCCACACGACGACGCGCAGCACGGGTTTGCCCATCGCCGCGCCGCCCGCGCGCGCACCCAGCGCGCCGAGGAGCGCGAGGAACAGGATCGAGCCCGCTGCCGTGCCCGCCACCATCTGGCCCATCGGCAGGATCGCCGCCAGCAGCAGCGGCAGGAACGCGCCGCCGGTAAACATCAGCGCCGAGGCGAGCGCGGCGAGCACCGGCTGCGCGGCGGTGGTTTCATTGAGATGCAGTTCATCGCGTGCGTGAGCGGCCAGCGCATCCTTGGCCATCATCTGCCGGGCGACTTCGGCGGCGGTGGCAGGCTCGACGCCGCGTTCCTCGTAGATCGCGGCGAGTTCGGCGTGTTCATGCACCGGATCGGCGGCAAGCTCGGCGCGTTCGCGCGCAAGATCGGCGGATTCGGTATCGGACTGGCTGGAGACCGAGACATATTCGCCCGCCGCCATCGACATCGCGCCCGCGACCAGCCCCGCTGTGCCCGCGACCAGCAGTGCTTGGCGGTCCGCGCCCGAGGCGGCCACGCCGAGGATCAGGCTGGCGGTGGAGACGATCCCATCATTCGCGCCCAGCACGGCAGCGCGCAGCCAGCCGATCCGG
>JBIPOH010000095.1:0-10182 GCA_044379435.1 Novosphingobium sp. | reverse complement strand
CAAGGTCGTTCTCGCGCGTCACCTGGAAGGCTTCGGCCGAGTTCGACGTGACGCCGTCCAGCCTGCTCTATGTCTCTGCTGAATCCGGCTACCGGGCCGGGGGTCTGCAGATGACCGAGAGCAGGACCACCTACAAGCCCGAGTTCATCACCGCCTATACGATTGGTTCAAAGAATCGTTTCCTGAACAACCGCCTGCAGGTCAATTTTGAAGCATTCTGGTGGAAGTACCGTGATCAGCAGATCACCTACTTCACCGTCGATACTAGTGGCACGCTGATAAACTCGACCGAGAACGCCGGGCGCTCGACAATCAAGGGCGCGGATATCGATGTTGTGGCCAAGCCTTTCTCCGGCACCACGCTCAGCGGCAAGGTGCAGTACCTCGACGCAAAGTACAACGATCTGCACCTGTTTACCGCGGCCCCGCGCGACAACTTCGGCTGCCCGTTCACCTTCACTGGCGGAACGGCGGGCGCCGCGCCGGTCAAGGACTTCAATTGCTCGGGCAATCCGCTGCTGTTCAGCCCGAAGTGGACAGTGAATCTCGGCGGCGAGCAGATCGTGCCACTGGGCAGCGATCTGGAACTTGTTGCCAACGTCAACACGGCATGGCGCGATGATCAGTGGGGCGCGTTCGAGTACCTCGAATTTCAGCGCATTCCGGCCTATTGGGCCACCGATGCATCGCTCACCTTGCGGGCGGCGGATAAGGGCTTGTCGCTTACCGGCTATATCCGCAATATCGAGAACCGGCGTCGCAACCTCGCGCCGCAGGCCTCGCCGCTGGGTCTCGCTGTCGGCCACTACAGCGCGCCGCAGACCTACGGCCTGCGTCTCTCGGCATCGTTCTGAGGAGCAAGCCATTGCCGCCAATCGTTGTGACCGGCGCGGGTGGTTTTGTCGGACGGGCGCTCGTCACCCAACTGCTGACCGCCGGTCACACGGTGGTAGGCATCGATACCGCGGCGACTGGCATTCCCGGTGGCGCGCGGGTTGTTGCCGGCGATCTGGGTGACGCGGCCGTGCGAGAAGCAGCGCTTGCCGAGGGGTGCGAAGCGCTGATCCATCTCGCCACGGTACCGGGCGGCGCGGCAGAAGCGGACCCGGCTGGCTCGCGCCGCATCAATGTCGATGCGATGTATGACCTTCTGCTTGATGCCGCAGCCGGAAGCCAATGCCCGCGCGTGGTCTATGCCAGCTCGATTGCGGTCTTTGGCGATCCCCTGCCTGAGCATGTCGATGATGCCACGCCGCTTTCACCCAAGATGATCTACGGCGGACACAAAGCGATGATGGAGCACGCGGTCGCGATGTTTTCCAATCGCGGGTTGATCGATGGCGTGACAGTTCGCCTCCCTGGCATTCTCGCGCGGCCCAAGGGGCCCTCGGGCATGAAATCGGCGTTCATGAGCGATCTGTTCCATGCCTTGAAGGCAGGGCAACCGTTCGTCTGTCCTGTCTCTGCCGAAGCCACGATCTGGGCCCAGTCGGTCACCCGCTGTGCCGCCAACATGATCCATGCGCTTGGCCTTGATGCTGCTCTGCTCCCACCAACTCGCGCGGTCACCTTGCCCGCGCTGCGCATCACCATGGGCGATCTTGCCACCGAGATTGCGCGCCAGTGTGCCGTGCCCGCCGATCTTGTGCGCTATCGCCCCGATGCCGCGCTCGAAGCGTCGTTCGGCGCCCAACCCCCGCTCGAAACCCCGGCCGCGTTTCGCGCCGGTTTTGCAGATGATGGCGATCTTGCTAGTCTGGTGACCAGCGCACTCGCCGCGATCTGAACACGGGTAGGAAGCGGCACGCGGGAGACAGCAATGCGGTTCCAGAGGCTCGATCTCAATCTGCTCGTCGCGCTCGACGCGCTGCTGACCGAACGCAGCGTAAGCCTGGCAGCGGAACGTCTGTGCCTCTCGCAATCGGCCACATCAAGCGCGCTGGGGCGGCTGCGCGAGTATTTCGGCGATGAACTGATGGTCGTGCGCGGGCGCAACATGGTGCTCACTGCACGCGCCGAGGATCTGATCGGGCCAGTGCGCGCAGTGCTCGACCAGATTGCCAAGACTATCGCGGTCGCGCCGGACTTCGACCCCCAGACTTCGGACCGCCAGATCCGCCTCATGGCCTCTGACTATGCCACCGAAGTGCTGCTGACCGACGTTTTGCGCGACATGCAGACATCGGCGCCGGACATGCGGTTCGAAATCCAGCCCATGCTGGACCAACCAGCCGAAGCGCTCGATCGCAACATGATCGACCTGCTTCTGACGATCGACACCAGCCTCGGACCGGATCACCCATCGCGCATCCTGTTCGAAGATGACCACGTCGTGATTGGTTGGGACCAGAACCCGGCAATGCGCGAGCCGATGACCCGCGAGCTCTATTTCAGCCTCAATCACGTGACGTGCCGGTTCGGCAAGACCCGTGTGCCCGCGTTCGAAGACAGCTTCATGCGCCGGATGAAACAGCAGCGGCAAGTCGAAGTGATTGCGCCCTCCTTCATGTCGGTTCCCGGACTCGTCATGGGCACGAACCGCATCGCCACGATGCACCGCCGCCTGGCGCACCATTTCGCCAGCTTCAGCCCACTTGCAGTCCGCGAGTTGCCCTTCTTCGTGCCTCCGATCCGTGAGGCGGTGCAATGGCACATCGCCAGCAACAACGATGCAGGCTTGCGCTGGGTGATCGAGCGGATTGCGCTGGTGGCCGCCGAATCCAACGAGCAGCTTCGCGCCGAAAACGCCGGGACTGTCGTGGAATTGAACGCAGCGCGACGCGCGGAAACCTAGTTCTCGGATTGGCCGACAGCCTCGCGGTCCATCCCACGCGGCGCAGCTCAGCGTGATGCCGTAGTGCCCCTCATGCGGCCGCGCCCGGCCTAAAGCACCTTGACCTGTCCGTGCTAAGCCACGGGCCATCCCGATAGCGGGTTCATGGGCGCGGCAGACAATGGCCTTACTGCTCCCCTCCGCTGAAACCGCTCAATCGCTGTCATGGATAGGTAGCGACCGAAAACATCGGTTTCCGCTGCCCCGCCTGCTGCGGCATAGCTTGGACTGAGCAGGATTCAGGAGAAGTCATGTCCGTCCTTGGCGTTGAGAGCGTGGTTTTCGGGGTGGCCGATCTGGCCGAGCACACCCGGTTCTGGGCGGATTTCGGTCTGACGCTGGAGCAGTTGGACGACACGCAAGCGGTGTTCCGTCTGCCTTCGGGCAGCCGGGTAATCCTGCTGCGCCATGGCGATGCGCGCCTGCCCGCGCCCGATCCGTTTGCGGGTGACGGGATCAAGGAAACCGTCTGGGGTGTGGACACAGCGGCCAATCTGGAGCGGATCGCGGCGAGCCTTGCCAGCGAAGTCACGGTAACCCGTGCAGCAGATGGTACGGTGCGCTGCATCTGTCCCGATGGCCAGCCGATTGCGCTGCGCGTGTGGGACAAGCGCACGGTCGTCTCCGAAGCCAGCCCGGTCAATACGCCGTCGCAATGGCCGCGCTTCAACCAGCACCGTATCTGGCGCGCGAGGGCCATTCCCAAGACGATCAACCATGTCGTGTTCTTCAGCCCGGACTACGTCGGCAGCTTCGAGTTCTACGAACGGCACCTGGGCTTTCGCTATGTCGATCATTCCAAGGGCACCGGCATTTTCGCGCGCGCAGGCGGCACCTATGAGCACCACTCGATCTTCTGGGTGAACTGCGATCTGCCGATTGCGCCCGATCACTTCAAATTCATGCACATAGCCTTCGGCATGGACGATATCGACGAAGTGATGCTCGGCGCCAACATCATGGAAAACAAGGGCTGGAAGAACACCACGATGAACACCAGCGGCGGTATCTCGCGCCACCGCATTTCCAGCGCGATCTACTACTACTGCGAAATCCCTGGTCATGCAGGCGAGGCGGAATACCACGCCGACACCGACTATGTGGACGACAACTGGGTGCCGCGCGCGTGGGATTTCAAGTTCGGCTCGCTGCTCTGGTCGAACAACGCCCCAGCCATTTTCCGCGCACCGAACATCCCCTGGGACATGACCTTCGATGCCGACCGGCGAAGCTTCGAGCCGTATCGCCGCGTGAAGCCGGGGAAGCAGCCCGTCAGCAGTGATCTGGCCGCGCTCACCCCTGAGGATGAGCACGCGATCTAGAGCCGGACGACATAAGGTCACCGCCGTGGCGGAATGCGGAATCAGCCGCTGGCTGCTTCCGCCTTCAGCAGAGCCTCGATTTTTCGGCGGGCGCGCGTGCCCCCGGCATCGACACCAAGCGAGAGCGGCCCGGCGGCCCAGAAGTCATCGGCCTCCATGTTGGCAAAGGCCGCCTCAATCACCGGCTTGTCTTCCTCGTCAAAGGCCTTGGCAAACAGCTGCGTGAGGAAAGCATCGACGCCCGGATCATCGATCGCCTCGTGCCGCGCGTTGGCAGTGAAATAGTGCGAGGTTGTCGCTGTCTCCGGCGTCACGATATGGGCTTGTCCCCCCACCCTGAAGCCCGCCTCGCGCGGCTGGCCGGGCAACGTCGCGCCGAGATCGAGCCGCATCGAGGCTGGCGCGTTCCAGCGCATGTCGAGCCAATGGTCGACAATCTGACCCTCGGCATAAGGGGGCCGGGTGGCCGAAGGCGCCGGAACATTCGGCATCCACCAGTTCGAATGGAGCGTCGTGCCCTCATCAATCACCTCATGCTTGCCGGCGAAGATGACGCCGTCGCCGGCGAAGGTCCCCTTGTGGACGAACTCGACGTGACTGAGGTCCATCAGGATGTCGGTGCAGAACTCGTAGGGCGCGCGGATCAGCGTATAGCCGCGCAGCACCTTGCGGCCAGGCTGATCGGCAACCACGCCGAAATCGGGAATAGTAGCGGGGTCTGCTGCGGCAGGGTCGCCGCCCCACATCCAGATGATGCCGTCGCGCTCGGCGGCCGCCCAGTGCCGAACCTGCGCCGAAGCGGGGATGCGATCTGAGAAGGGATTGTGCACGCATCCGCCCGATGCGGAGAACGCAAGGCCATGATAGGGGCAGACTAGCCGGTCCCTCTCGATGCTGCCCATGCTGAGCGGCGCAAAGCGGTGCGGGCAGCGATCATGCAGCGCACTTACCGAGCCATCGGGAAGGCGCCAGAAGGCGATCCTGTGTCCGGCAATCCGGCGCGATAGCACTGTGCCTTGCACTTCATCCGACCAGCCGGCCATGTACCAGCAATTGCTGACAAACGCTTCCATCACTCCATCTCCCCAAAAATTTGCGCGCACCAGTCTGCAATAAAGTCTCGCATTCCGGTGCCATTGTCTGCGCCGCAATGCTCGACTTCGAAATCGGCCCGGGTGAACATGCGCAGCGCGCGCTTGGGGCTGTTCACCGCCTGATCGTAACTCATCTGCGCGTTGAACGCCGGGATCTGCCGGTCGTTCTCGCCATGGGTGACCAGGAACGGCACACGGATCTTCTCGACCTGGCCATCGAGCGTGATCTGGTCGGCATATTCGAGGAACTTCTCGCGCCCACCGTCTTTGGCCTCGAAGCCGAACACCCACATCACGTGGTCCCAGTAGTGCGGCACCGGGTTCTCTCCCTCGCTCGACACCCGCTGCCGCTGGCGCTGGCCCCACACGTGGTTCGCGCCCATCACCGCGCAGAGCGCATAGCGCGGATCGTTGGCGGCAATGCGCGGCGCGTGATAGCCGCCAAACGAAAGGCCGAAAACGCCGATCTTGCTATCGATCACGTCGGTGCGCGTCAGCAGATAATCGAACGCCGGGCTGCCCCAGCGTTCGGCATCGTAGACGGCGGGAAGCCCGCGCAGGCGGATCGCCTCTCCCGTGCCCGGCTGATCGAGAAACAGTGTGTTCATCCCGCGCTCGAGATTGGCGAGGCCGTGGCCCGCCATGTTGACTTGCTCCTTCATCGAATCCAGCCCGTTGACCGAGACCAGCGCCGGCCGCGGCGTCCCCGATCCGTCGTGGACGAAGATCGCGGGATAGGCGCTGCCCTCGTAGGGGATCTCGACCTTGTCGACATGCAGCCCGCGCAGCGCGCTGCCCTTGTGATAGAGTTCCAGCCCCTTGGCATAGGCTTCCCAGCGCGGGGCGTAGTCGCGGCTCTGCATCCGTTCGGCCGCCAGATAATAGCCCGAGGCGCGCAGATACTTGGCCCCGGCCGAAAGCAGATAGCCTGCGACCTCATCCGCTGCGCCGTTCGCCGCGACCTGATCGGCGACACGTATCCAGCTGTCGAACATGAGCGGAGAGCCCGCGTCGGCCCCTGCCTTGGCGGCCTCCACGATCGGCCGGTTGGCCGCATCGATCTCGCCGTGGTTGCCCCCGGCAACCAGCGCCAGATTGGTCGCCAGATTCCAGACGTAGTTTCCGGGAAACGGTTCGAACATGCTTGGTCTTTCACAGCGCCAGATGATCATGGAAGCGCAAACGACTGCCATGATGGATCTGCTTCTTGCCAGCGCGGGGGGCAGTCGACCAACGCATAGGATTGATGGTTTCCTATCGATCCGAACACGTTGTTCGCCCCCGCCAAGGCCACTACGAGGTCAGCGTCGACGATCATGGGGAAGGCTTAAGTCATGCGTCTTGCAACGCTTCGCGACGGAACGGCGGATGGTCGGCTCGTGGTGGTATCGCCCGATGGCAGCGCCTGCGCGCCCGCGCACTTCCCCACGCTGCAGGCCGCGCTCGACCGCTGGGACGAGGCCGCGCCGCAACTGGCCGCGATCACCGCTTTCCCCGATGCGCTGGCCCCCGAGGCGATTGCCGCCCCCCTCCCCCGCGCTTGGCAGTGGCTCGATGGCTCGGCCTATCAGAGCCACGGCGATCTGATGGACGCGGTGCTGGGCATCACCAAGCCCAAGACAGACCTGCCGCTAATGTATCAGGGTACCTCGGACAAGTTCTATGGCCCCAGCGATGACGTGAAGTTCCCCGACGAAGCGCTCGGCATCGATTTCGAGGGCGAGTTCGGGGTGATCGTCAATGCCGTGCCGATGGGAGTCACGCCGGAAGCAGCGCTGGGCCACATCAAGCTGCTCGTGCAGATCAACGACTGGTCGCTGCGCACGCTCGCCGGGCCGGAGATGAAAACGGGCTTCGGCTGGATTCAGGCCAAGCCGCCCTGCAGCATGGCGGCCTTTGCGATCACGCCCGATGAACTGGGCGATGATTGGCGCAATGGCCGCGTGTGCCTTACCCTGAAGGTCGATTGGAACGGCAAGCAGTTTGGCGCGGCAAATGGCGAACCGATGGGCTTCGGTTTCCACGAACTTGTTGCCCATGCCGCGCGCACCCGCGACCTGGTTGCGGGTACGGTGATCGGCTCGGGCACGGTCTCGAACGCCGATTTCCGCGAAGTCGGCTCCTCGTGCATTGCCGAGCGGCGCGGGATCGAAGTGATCGACGAAGGGGCGGCGCGGACCGAGTTCATGCGCTTTGGCGATACCGTGCGCATGGTCGCGGTTGATGCCAGGGGGCGCGCGCCCTTCGGCATGATCGAGCAGACGGTAGTCAAAGGATGAGCGATATCCTCTCCGATTCCGGCCTTCCACCGATCCAGCGCGTGGTGACCGGCCACGATGCGAACGGCCGCGCGGTGTTCAAATCCGAGGACCTGGCGCCGACACGGATGATCCCCTCCGGCGATGCCTCGTTCCTGCTCATCTGGACAACCGCGACCGTCCCCGCCGACAACAATGACGAGACCGACGGCCGCCACCGCGAGGCAGGCCTCACGCTCGATGGCGGCTCGGTGATCCGCGTGGTCGACATGCTGCCGGGCAAGGAAAGCCCGATGCACCGCACCAATTCGATCGACTACGGCATCGTGCTGGAGGGCGAGATCGAGCTCGAACTCGACGACGGCGCAAAGCGGACCGTGCGGCAGGGCGGGATCATCGTGCAGCGCGGCACCAACCACCTGTGGCGCAACACGACCGACAAGGTCTGCCGCATCGCCTTCATCCTGATCGAGGCTACCGCCTACCTCCACAACGGTGCGCCGCTTGCCGAAGACAAGCCTGATCACAAGTGAGCGGCCTGTTCGACCTCTCCGGCAAAGGCGCAATTGTCACCGGATCGACGCGGGGCATCGGCCGCGCGATTGCCGAGGCACTCATCGCAGCTGGCGCGCGGGTGGTCATTTCCAGCGAGGACGCCGCCGATACCGCGCGGGTGGCTGCCGAGCTCGGCATGCCCGGCATTACCTGTGATGTGACCGATCATGCTGCGCTGAAAGGGCTCGTGAGCGAGGGCGAGGCCGCGCTGGGCGGGCTTGACGTGCTCGTCTGCAACGCCGGGATCACCGGGCGCGCCGGCCCCTTCGCCGAGCTCGATCTTGATGACTACGCGCGGGTCATGGCAATCAACCTTACCGCGCAAGTCGTGCTGTGCAACCATGCCCTGCCGCGCATCGCAGCGCAGGGCGGCGGTGCGGTAGTTCTCATCTCCAGCCTCTCGGGCTTGCGTGGCAATGGCCGGATCAATGCCTATGCGCTGAGCAAAGCGGGCGTCGCGCAACTGGCACGCAACCTCACAGTGGAATGGGGCCCGCAAAACGTGCGCGTCAACGCTGTCTCGCCCGGATTCATCGCCACCGAACTCTCGCAGCACCTGCTGGACAACGCCGAGTTCATGGCCCGCCGCATGGCCATGACCCCGCTGCGCCGCCCCGGCACACCGGCGGAAGTGGCGGGCGCCGCCGTGTTTCTCGCCTCGCCCGCAGGGGCCTTTGTGACCGGCCACAATCTCGTCGTCGATGGCGGAACGCTGATTACGGACGGCAGCTGATCGCGCACGGGCTCACCAGGCCGTCGCGCCGCCATCCACTGCAAAATCCGCGCCGGTAACATAGCGCGCTTCGTCCGAAGCCAGCCACACAGCACACCAGGCGATATCGTCGGGCTCACCCAGTGTCTTCAGCATGTTCTTCTCCAGCACCCGCTCCGCGAACGCCGGATCGGCTGCGAGAAGCCGGGCCGTCGCCGCCGTGCGAACAAACCCCGGCGCAATGGTGTTGGCGCGAATGCCGTGGGGCGCGCCATCCATGGCAAGTTGCCGGGTCATCGCCAGCACCCCGCCCTTGCCCGCGCAATGCGCCAGCGCGGGCGAACCGTCCAGTGCATGGCGCGCATTGGCCGAAGCGAAGTTGATCACGCTGGCCTTGCTGCTTGCCTTGAGCCACGGCCAGGCGGCGCGGGTCGGCAGGAAGACGATATCGAGTTCGCCCTGCAAGGTCCGCCGCCAATCTTCGTAGGAAAGGCTCTCGATCCAGTCGAATACCGCGAAGGCTGCTGCATTGACCAGCACGTCGATACGGCCATGCTCCGCCCCGATGGCCGCAGACTGTGCCGCCACCGCCGCTTCATCCAGCAGATCGCAGGCGTGCTCAGCGCCTGCCAGATCGATGGCGATGACAACCGCGCCCTCGCTCCGGAACCGGGCGGCACACCCCTGCCCGATACCGTTGCCTGCCCCGGTTACTACCGCGATCTTGCCTGCGAGCCGGGCGGTCACGCCCGCTTGCCTATCAGCATCACCGCGGCAAGAACCTTGACCGCACCGAGCGCCACCGCCGCCGTCAGAAACGTGAATGCCCCCATGATCCCTCCCATGGTCTTGCCGACCGTGGTGACGACAATCGGGCTCAGGAACTGGCCGAGGGCGAAGGCGGATTGCCACAAGCCAGTGCCGCGCCCGCGAAATTCGAAGCTGAGCACGCTCATCGACCACACCAGCAGGGTCGGCAGCAGCAGCGCCACCCCCAACTGGTTGATGAAGCACCCGATGAGAAAGCCTTCGACCGAACCGGTGCGGCCGATCAGCGCGAAGCCCAGCGCCAACATCACGAATTCGGCGAGCAGCAGAGCGCGCACATGCGCGCCGCCGATCCGCGAATAGAGCAAGGTGCCAAGCGGCACACCAAGGCTGGCGATCGAGGTGAGCAGGCCGATCCGGGCCGGGATGCTTAGCCCTAGCGCGACGAGCCCGCTCGAGGCCTGGATCGACACCGTGTAGAAGAAGATCGAGCAATAGACCGTGATCGCGGCGATCAGCCCCGTGATCGCCTAGGGAAAGCCTTGCCAACTGCCGGTGCTGCGGGTTGGCAGCGGCTCATCCGCTCCCGCCTCGCCGGCGACCGTCTCTCGCGTGAAAGCCGGCACCAGCGCGAGCATGG
>JBIPOH010000257.1:0-4845 GCA_044379435.1 Novosphingobium sp. | reverse complement strand
AGGGCGGAAAGATAGACCCAGAACGGCGTGCGCCAGCCGATTTCGCCCAGAATGCCGCCGATGTTGAAGAATAGCAGCGCCGAGACCGATGCAAAGGCCGTTTGCCCGGCCAGCCAGCGGTCACGCGCCGCGCCGCTGAAAGTATCGCCGATCATCGTGGTGGAAAGCACATCGATCAGCGCCTCGGCCACCCCTGCACCCACCCGCGATAGCAGGATCTGCGGCAGCGTCTGGAGCAAGACCGGCGCGATGCCGACGATGGCGTAGACCACCAGCGCGGCCAGCAGCAGCCGGCGCCGTCCGAACCGGTCAGCCAGGATTCCGGCAAAGGGGCACAGCAGCGCCATGCAGAGCGACGGCACGGTGAGGATCATCGGCATCCAGTAGTCATGGGCTGGCACGCCCGCGAAGGCCTGCAGCAGCAACGCTGCGCCGGTCCGCCAATCGGGTGTGGCAGCATTACTCTCCTCGCCGCCACGCACCGGCGATCCCTTCGCCGCTCTCCCGAAGTCGCCTCAAGCGGACGGGCCAAGGGGTACTCAGGTTGGCGGGGCCTTGACCAATCCATTGCACGCCATCGTGGGCATCGACGGCATCTCTAGCTCCGGCGCGACGACGAGGGCGAGACAGGCCGGTGTCGCTGCGCCATGAAGCGAAGTCGGCGCTACCAGCGTCCAAGTGTCATAAACAGTCTGCCAACCCCAACGGCGAGAACCAGTCCGACTACCGAAACTATGTTTCTGTCCCTAAGTGGCCATACGCAGACGGTCGTTTTGCACCACCAATTCGCGATTTCCATCAAATGGGCTCCCCGAAGAGGGGGCATTTCAAGGGGCTTCAGTACTAGTATACTCCATTATTGATATTTATCTTCATGTACTTGGGTTAGTGATTATGCAACCTCTGCCTCCGCTGTCTCGCATTTTCGAGATAGCAGCGCCGACTGAGGCTCTCAGGAAACGGCGCTCTCGATGTTTCCGGAGGTCCCGCTGCCGCAAAAACGTCCCCATTCCTCCATCAGCTTCACTCATGCACCAGGTTGATCCCGCGTACCAAGATACGTCGTACGCCGATAAGCAGCTTGCACTGCATCAGGAGACTTGTGCGCGAGCGCCGCCTCGACCACCGCGTCTGCAATACCTTGGTTCGCCGCCCAATCAGTGAGCGTCGATCGGAAGCCATGGACATGATGAGGCTCGTTCATGTCACGGAGAACCTTGAGGAGGGACATATCTGATAGTGGTTTGCCAGCCACTCCACGAAAAACCACATCGGTCCGTGGCTGGCGCAGAGCCTGAGCCTTTTTCAGCACCGCCATAGCCTCGACAGATAAAGGGACCATGTGTGCTTTGGAACGCTTCATGTGCTCAGCGGGGATCGTCCACAACTTCGCCTCAAGGTCAAATTCTCCCCATCTTGCGAAACGCACCTCTTGCGAGCGAGTTCCTGTTAGAATCAGCAACTCCAGCGCCAATCGCCCATAGGTGGGTTTGCGGTGCAGCGCGACGAGGAAACTCGGCAGCTCGACGTAAGGCATCGCCTTGCGGTTTTCGCGCTGCTTGACCTGTTTCGGCAAGCCGCGCCCAGCTTTCAAACTACCATTGCCCGATGGTGCTTCTGTAGAACGCAGCCCTTGGCATGGGCATAGTCTAGGACAGTGCAAATCCGGTTTCGTACATGGCGGGCAGTATCAGGAATGCTTTGCCAGATTGGCTTTAACACGCTGATGATATCTACGGAAGTTACGCTGCAGGTTGGCGTGCTGCCCAATTTCGGGAAGACATAGTTTTCGAGGCTGGCGAGCCATTGCCGCTTGTAGATGGCACTCTTCCAGCCCGCTTCATTCTCGCTGTGATACTGAAGCGCGGCTTCGCGAAAAGTCACCTTGGAAGCAGCCTCGTCCTTTCTCTCGGCAAGAATGTCGCGTTTGTCGATCTTGGCCACCTTGCGAAGCTCATTTGCCCGCATGCGCGCCTCGGCCAGCGAAACGAGCTTTGCGCTGCCCAGCCCGATGTCCTAACGTTTGCCGTCGCGCTGAAGACGCAGGAGCCAATAGGCCCCGCCGCACTTGTCGATCTTCAAAAACAGTCCGTCACCGTCCTGATAGGTCCCCGGAGTCGACATGACTGCCTTGACCGCAAGAGCTGTAAGATTGCCCATGATCTACCCCCACACTTGACCTTGGCTGCATGCAAATCAACGCTGCGTCATGCGGACTGAGAACGCAATGATACCCCCGGAATTTCTGGATTTCTATGGTGTTTTGAGGATGCACTCGGAACGGCTGGTGGTGGACAGGGCTAGATTCGAACTAGCGTACGCTTGCGCGGGCAGATTTACAGTCTGCTGCCTTTAACCACTCGGCCACCTGTCCACACCAGTGCTGCCGGTGCGGGGGCAAGCCCCCGATTGTGCACCGCGCTTCCTTGCAAAAGCGCGGGCTTCCGGCCGAGTGAGGCGCCCCTTTGGCGAAGCGCTGGCCGCCTGTCAATGGTCCACCTGTCAATAGTCTTGCCTGTCCATGGGGCGGCTGGCATGGGCCGTGGAATAATCTGCAACCACGGAAAGCCCAGCAATGGCCAAGCGCGATGACACTACCGGACGCAGCAAGCCCATGCGCGGCCGCGCCGGGCGAATGCAGGGCGGGCGCGGATCGGGCCGGGCTTCCTCCGGCGCCGTCCGGCTCTGGGGCAAGCACGCGGTCGAGGCAGCGCTGACCAATCCCATGCGCAGTGCGAAAAAGCTGTGGGGCACGCGTGAGGCGATTCAGGCGATGCTGGATGAACACGATGCCGAACTGCCACCCTCGCTGCCGGTGGAATATGCGCAAGCCGCCGATCTGGCGCGGCTCGTCGCGCGCGATGCGCCGCACCAGGGCGTCGTGCTCGATTGCCTTGCGCTCGATGATGTGGCCCTGCCCGATGTGCTGGACGAATCCGAAGGCCGCACGCTGGTCATCCTCGATTCGGTGACCGATCCGCACAATGTCGGCGCCATTCTGCGCAGCTGCGCTGCCTTTGATGTGGCGGCGCTGATCACGCAGGACCGCCACGCCCCGCCCGAATCCGGCACGCTCGCCAAGTCCGCCTCGGGCGCGCTGGAAGCCGTGCCATGGGTGCGCGTGGTCAATCTCGCCCGCGCGCTCGAACTCATCGCAGAGGCTGGCTATTGGCGCATCGGTCTCGATGGCGAAGGCAGCGCGGTGTTCCCCTCGGCAGTGCCCAGCGGCCCCGTTGCGCTCGTGCTCGGCGCGGAGGGCGAAGGCCTGCGGCACAATGTTGCACAGCACTGCGACGCCGTCGCGCGGCTGCCGATTGCTTCTGCGGTGGAAAGCCTGAATGTTTCCAATGCAGCAGCAATTGCGCTCTATGCTGTGGCGACTCGGGGCGAGAAAGGCTGATCCGGCCGCTCTTCACCCCGCAACAGGGGGGAAAGGCGATGATTGCCAGACCGAAACTGGCCGCCATGATGACTGCAGCGGCAATGCTTCTTGTGCTGGCTGGCTGCATGGTGCTGCCGGGCAAGTTTGCCAGCGACCTTGCGCTGCGCAAGGATGGCACGTTCACGTTCCACTACAAGGGCGAGATCATTCTGGCCGCCTTGGCCGAGGGCAGCAAACCCGCCAGGACCGAGGAGCTACCCGCCCAGCCCTTCGAACAGCAGCCCTGCACCGATCCAGCGACCGACGAGGCGCACGATTGCAGCGCAGATGAAATCGCCCAGCAGCGGACCCGCTGGAGCGAGGAGCAGAAGGACCGCAAGGCCGCCCGCGCAAACGAACGCGAGCAAGGCCGCAAGATGGCGCAGGCGTTCATGGGCGGCATCGATCCGGATGATCCGGGGGCGGCCGAAGCCTTTGCCCAGCGCCTCGCCCGGCAGCAAGGCTTCACCTCGGTGGTCAGCAAGGGCAAAGGCAAGTTCGAGGTGGATTACACCGCCACGGGCCGGCTCGACCACGATTTCAGCTTCCCGACGATCGAGCGTCTGCCGATGATCATGCCGTTCGTGACCGTGATCCGGCGCAGCGATGGCACGGTGCGTGTCGATGCCCCCGCTTTCAGCACTGCCGCCGCCAATCCCGTCATGCCGGGGCTTGGCGCGATGGCCGGGGCAATGGGCGGAATGAAGGCCGGGCGCCAGGGCGGCAGCAAGCCTGGCAGCGATGGCCCGCCGCTTGCGGAAGGCACCTTTACGCTGCGCACCGATGGCCAGATTCTTGCCAACAACACCGATGAAGGCCCCCGGGCAGAGGCTGCGGGCGGCCTTTCCCGGCTCGATTGGAAGGTTGATCTGCGCACCAGCAGCGCCCCGACCGCGCTGGTCAAGCTGGCGAAGTAAGCGGCGTCCGGCTCAGCCAAGCAGGGCGCAAACCAAAAACGCCGCACCGGAATTCCGGGGCGGCGTTTTTGGTAACGTGGACTTGATGCAAAGTCGCGGTGCGATCAGCGCTTGGCCGACCGTGCTCCGCGCCGATGATCCAATCGCTTCAGTTTACGGCATCCTTCAGGCCCTTGCCTGCCTTGAACTTCGGCTGCGACGAGGCCTTGATCGACATCGGCTCACCCGTGCGCGGGTTGCGGCCTGTGGAAGCCTTGCGCTTGGCAACCGAGAACGTGCCGAACCCAACGAGGCGTACTTCATCACCCTTGGCCAGCGCGCCGGTCACGCTATCGAACACGGCTTCAACCGCCTTCGTTGCGTCACTCTTGGAAAGGCCACTTGCATCGGCCACTGCGCTGATCAGATCGTTCTTGTTCATTGCGGAACCCCCATTGGCTTTTTTGCTGACATCCGGCTGCCTGAATCGAAATTCGGGTGGCGGAAAGAGAGACGAGAAAGAATCGG
>JBIPOH010000280.1:0-4465 GCA_044379435.1 Novosphingobium sp. | reverse complement strand
GGCATCTGCCGCGCGGGCGACGGCATAGGTATAGGCGCGGGCCGATTGCAGCGCGACGTACATGTCGGCCACTTTGCCCTGCATCAGCTGGAAGGTACCAATGGGCTTGCCGAACTGCTTGCGCTCACGGACATAGGGAATGACCGTATCGAGGCAGGCCTGCATCAGGCCAAGCTGGATGCCCGCCAGCACCACGCGCTCGTAATCGAGGCCGCTCATCAGCACGCCGACGCCGCCATGGAGCGGGCCCATCACGTTTTCTTCCGGCACGAAGCAATCATTGAACACGAGCTCCGCCGTGGGCGAGCCGCGCATTCCCATCTTGTCGATCTTCTGGCCGATGGAGAAGCCCGGCATATCCTTTTCGATCAGGAACGCGGTGATGCCCCGGCTGGCGGCTTCGGGAGCGGTCTTGGCGTAGACGACCAGCGTATCGGCATAGGTCGCGTTGGTGATCCAGAACTTGGTGCCGTTGAGCCGGAAGCCACCGGGGACCGCATCGGCCTTGAGCTTCATCGAGACGACGTCCGATCCCGCGCCCGCTTCGGACATGGCGAGGCTGCCCAGATGCTCGCCAGAAATCAGCTTCGGCAGGTACTTCGCCTTCTGCTCGTCACTGCCCCAGCGGCGGATCTGGTTGACGCAGAGGTTGGAGTGCGCGCCATAGCTGAGGCCGATGGAGGCCGAGGCGCGGCTCACTTCCTCGACCGCGATGACGTGATCGAGATAGCCGAGGCCGAGCCCGCCCCATTCCTCTTCCACCGTGATGCCATGCAGGCCCAGCGCACCCATCGCAGGCCAGAGTTCGCGCGGGAACCAATCATCCGCGTCGACTTTGGCAGCCAGCGGCGCGATCTGTTCATCGGCAAAGCGGCCTGCCGCCTCGCGGATCATCAGGGCGCTTTCGGGCAGGGCGAAATCAAGCTCGGGCGTGGCGCGCATTTTCCATCAGACTCCTCAATCCGCCGGGCAGTCTATGGCAATTCGCAGGTTCGGAAAAATTGAATTTTATCGCCATGTAGTATAGGAAAAACCTATGCTAAACCGCCGCCACCTTCGCCAGTTCCTTGCGCTCGTCGATACCGGATCGTTCACGGCGGCGGCAAACCAGCTGCATGTGGCGCAGCCCACGCTGTCGGCCGGAATTGCCGAGCTGGAGCGCGCGCTAGGCGCGGCGGTCATCGTGCGCGAGCGGCGCGCCTTGCGGCTGACCGAAGCGGGCAACCGGCTGCTCGTCCATGCCCGCGCGATCGAGCGGGAGTTCGGCCTTGCCGAGCGCGGTGTGCTGGATGCCCCCGCCCCGGCCCCGCCGCTGCGGCTGGGCGTGATTGCCTCGCTCGCCACGCGGATCGTGGCGGGAATTGCGGGGCGGTTTGCGCCCGGCAGGCTGACGCTGACCGAAGCGCCGGACGCAGACCTCAGGCGGCGACTGGCCGAGCACCGGCTCGATGCAGTGCTGACCACGCTGCACGGCGCGGAGGCGGGCGCGGACGTGGTGCTGGAGGAAGGCTATGCGATGATCCTGCCCGCCGCGCACCGCTTTGCCGGGCGCGAGATGCTGCTGCCCGAGGAACTGGCGGGGGAAACGATGATCGCGCGGCGCTCGTGCGAGATTCTGTCGGAAACCAGCCGTTTCTTCACCGCGCGCGGCGTGCGGCCGCACTTTGCCTTTCGCGGGGGGAACGATGATCGCTGCCTTGCGCTGGTCGCGGCAGGGGCTGGCGTGACGACGGCGCCGGTCTCGCTGGCCGGGTCGGGCACGGCTGCCGTGGCGCTGCAGGGCTATGACTATCGCCGCCGGATCGGCCTGATTGCGGCGGGCGGACAAGAAGCGGTCGTTGCCGCCAGCGGCCTTTCGGCCATCCTGCGCGAGGTTTTGCCCGGAACGGGTTAGCGCGCCTTGCGCTTCATGGCGTGGTGTTCGGCGCGCGACAGCAGCGCGTCGAGGTCCTCGCGGGAAATATCGAAGCTTTCGTGCATCTCTTCCAGCGCGGCATCGATATCGGCCAAGTGCAGTCCTGCATCCGGGACTGGCGCGGCGCGGTGGGGATAGGAGCGGCCCGCGAGGCGGTGGAACAGCAGGCCCACCAGCACCAGCGACACCGAATTGAGCGCGACCGGATAGGCCGCATAGCCAAGCCCCGCCGCGTGGACCGCCGGGGAGCCGATCACCGCCGTCAGCGCAGCAGCGCCGCCCGGCGGGTGAAGGCAGCGCAGCAGAGACATCACGAGGATCGCCGCACCGACCGCAAGGCCCGTTGCCAGCCAGACCTCCGGGATCAGATGATAGGCTGCCACCCCCACAGCCGCTGAAACCGTGTTGCCGCCGATGACCGGCCAGGGCTGTGCCAGCGGGCTGGCGGGCATTGCGAAAACGAGCACCGCCGAGGCCCCGATGGGGGCGAACAGCAGCGGCAGATCCTCCACCGGCATCGGCACGCGCGCCGCGATCAACACGGCCAAGGCTATGCCGAGGGCTGCACCAAGGCAGGCCACGAGACGTTCCGCGCCGCGCGCGCCAGAAAGAATCGGATGAAAAAGGCGCAAGGTGCTGATCCGCGTCCGGCTTGGTGGAGGCTGTCCCATAAACGCCACATGGCGCGAGGGGAACCGCTCGATTCCGGCGCTATCGGCGCTTGCTGCAAGGCCCGGCGGCGTGACACGCCTTCGGCATGACCCCGGCTGAACCACCTGCTTCTGCGCCTTTCCCCCATCCACCCGGCAAGCCCCGCCGGATCGCGCTGCTGAACGTGAAATACAGCCCCAATCTGGGCGACGGGCTGCTTTCAGAATGTCTCGAAGCCGAACTGGCCCGCACCTTCCAGACGATTGCACCGGGCACGCAGGTGTTCTCCATCGATCTGGCCGGGCGGCGCGGCTATCCGGCGATTGCGCCCAGCCGGCGCGCCGCGCTGATCGCCCTGCTCGAAGCGCTGCCCGCAGCCGCGCGGCGGCTCGTCACGCGCGCCGCGCTGGCAGCGCTGGTGCGGCTGCGGCTGGGCCGCCATGTGCGCAAGGGGCTGGCGGGCTGCGATGCGGTGGTGCTGGGCGGCGGCAACCTGCTCACCGATGCTGATCTCAACTTTCCGATGAAGATTTCGGGCGCGCTGGCGCAGGCGGCGCGGCTGCGGCTGCCAGTTGCGGTCTATGGCGTGGGTGCCAACCGGCACTGGTCCGATGCCGGGCAGCGCCTGTTTGGCCGCGCACTCGGCGCGGCGCGGCCTGCCTTTGCCGCCGTGCGCGATGCGCGCAGCCAGGCAGCATGGCGCGATCTGCTCGTGCCGCAAGGGGTGCGTCCGGCCACGCTCAGCGGCGATCCGGGGCTGCTGGCCAGTTGCCACTTTCCGCGCCCGCCGCTGCCCCATGATGCGCCGCTCGCTGGCCTGTGCATAACCGCGCCGATGGCGCTGCGCTATCATGCCACGGGTCCGGAGGCCGGAACGGCGGCTGATGCACGCGCAGACTTTGATGCATGGTACGGCACGGCCGCCCGCGCGCTGATCGATGCCGGCCTGCGCGTCGCATTGTTCACCAACGGCAGCCCGGAAGACCGCGATTATCTGGCGGCGATGGGTCCGGCGTGGATACTTGCGGCAAAAGGTCCGGTCACGATGACCAATCCCTTTGCCGATCCGGCCGAAATGATCGGCTTCATCGCCGGGTGCCAGCTCATCGTGGCGCACCGGATGCACGCCTGCATCGCCGCGCATTCCTTCGCGATCCCCACCATCGGCCTGCGCTGGGACGTGAAGCTCGATAGCTTTTTCGCGCTGGCCGGGCGCGGCAACTACATTGCCGATACGGCCTCACTAGGTGGCCCGGCACTGACAGCACTGGCCCGGCAGGCAGTGGCCGAGGGGGTGGACCGCACCGCGCTTGAGGCGCTGATCGCGGGCACACGCAGCGATATTGCGCGCATGGCCGCCGCGCTGGCCCGCGCCATGCAACCGGAAAAGGCCGCCGCATGAACCCGCCGCTGCGCCAGATCGTGGTGATCAACGATCTCTCGCACCCAATGGGCGGGGCCAGCGCGCTGGCGGTCGGTTCTGCCCGCCGCTTGGCCGAGCGCGGTCTGCGGGTTGCCATGCTGGCGGGAGATGAAGCCGATCCCGCGCTTGCGGCCAGCGGCATAGCGGTCACGGCGCTGGGCCAGGCGCGGCTGCTGGGGCGGGCCGGGGCCTTGCTCGATGGCCTGTGGAACCGCGCGGCGGCGCGCATGGTGCGCCAGTGGATCGCCGCAAACGACACGCCGGGCACCGTCTACCACCTCCACGGCTGGTCGCAGATCCTCTCGCCATCAGTGTTCGCCGCGCTGGCCCCGGTGCGCGCCCGGCTGGTAATTTCGGCGCATGATTTCTTTCTGGCCTGCCCCAATGGCGCGTTTACGCAATTCGCCACTGGCGCGCCCTGCCCGCACACCGCGCTTTCGCGCACCTGCCTTGGCACCGCGTGCGACCGGCGCGGA
>JBIPOH010000042.1:0-15182 GCA_044379435.1 Novosphingobium sp. | reverse complement strand
CGCCCTGCTGCAGCACTTCATCGGCCAGCTGGAACGCTTCCTTGAACGTCGTTTCCGCCTTGGCGACGAGGAACAGGTTCTGGTTCGGAATGACGATCAGCGTATCGACGTGCTTCTGCAGCTCGGCGATGCCGCTTTCGGCAGCGCGCATGCGGCGCGTACCTTCGAACAGGAACGGCTTGGTCACCACGCCAACTGTCAGCACACCCTTGCGGCGCGCGGCTTCGGCGATGACAGGCGCAGCGCCGGTGCCAGTGCCGCCGCCCATGCCGGCCGCGATGAAGCACATGTGCACACCTTCAAGCGAACGCTCGATTTCCTCGATCGTCTCTTCGGCAGCGGCGCGGCCCACTTCGGGCCGGGCGCCAGCGCCGAGGCCTTGGGTCATGTCAGGCCCCAGCTGGATGCGGTTGTCCGCGATCGAATTGTTGAGCGCCTGCGCATCGGTGTTGACCACCACGAAATCGACGCCTTCGATCTTCGCGTTGATCATGTTGGCAATGGCATTGCCACCCGCCCCGCCCACGCCGATGACCGTGATGCGCGGCCGCAGTTCGTCGATGGCCGGCGGTCCGATGTTGATGCTCATAGCGCTCTCCCGTTCGGGTCTGCGGGGGGCCGGAAATGGAGCCCCGATAAAACTAGCATTCGCTTTGGCACGGATCGTTTCACTGAATCAAAGCTTCGACAGGTTTTTCCACAAGTAGGAATGACCTGCGGGCGCAGATTCATCAGAAATACTCGCGCATTGCGCGGTAGACCCGCTTTACCAGGCCCAGACCGCTGTAGGATTGCGTAGGCCCCCACGTTGGCCCGAACTTGCGGATATCGACCGGATCGGCCGCGGCATAGAGCATCAGGCCGACGAGAGTGGACGAACTGGGCGTGGCGTGGCCCGGCGGCAGGCCCAGCATGGTCGGCGGAGAGCCAATCCGCACTGGGCGGCCGAGCGCCGCCTGCGCATAGTCTGCAAGTCCGGGAAGCTGGGCGCCGCCGCCAGTGATCACCACCTGTTGCCCGCGCTTGCCATTGAACCCCAGCGCCTTGAGCGCGCGGCCCACTTCGTCGGTGAACATGCCCAGTTGCTGGGTGATGACCGAGACTAGCTCGGCGCGCGGGATGCGGTTCTTGTCATCGGCATGGCGGGCCAGCGGACCGCCCTGTTCGGGATCGCCGGGTGCGCTCACGGGCACCATCTCGCGGTGATCGGCCGGGCTGGCCAGCGCCGAACCTGCCATGCACTTGAGCCGTTCGGCCTGAAGCCGCCGGATACCGAAGGCCGAAGCGATGGCATCGGTGATATCGGCCGATCCGAACGCGATCGCCTGCATCCCCAGCATGATGCCACCGGCATAGACCGAGACCGTCGTCACTTCCGCGCCGAACTCGATCAGCGCCACGCCCAGTTCGCGCTCTTCAACAGAAAGGCAGGCATGGCCCGCCGCGATGGGCGATCCGACCACGGTTTCAACGCGCAAATGGGCGTTCTCGACCGTTTCCTTGAGGTTGCGCACCGGTGCGCCATCGGCCAGCATCACGTGAATATCGACCGCGAGCCGCTCGGCATGGAGGCCCTTGGGATTGGGCACGCCATCGGCACCGTCGAGCGTATAGTGCGCAGGCTGGGCATGGAGCACCGTGCGGCCATCGGGCTGGATCACCTCGCGCCCGGCAATGAGCAGGTGCTCGATATCGTCGCTTTCGATGCGGCGCCCGCCGATCTCGACCTCGACCCGGGCCGTGGTGCTGGCCAGCCCCGCGCCCGAACAGCCGATCCACACGCTCTGCACACTGGCATTGGCCATCTTTTCGGCCCGCTCGATCGCATCGCGCACCGAATGCGTGGCCGCGACCATATCCGTCACATAGCCGCGCTTGATCCCCTGCGATTGGCGGTGGCCGGAGCCCATCACCACCATTTCACCGCCTTCGGTCAGCCCGGCAATAATCGCCGAGACGCGGAACGAGCCGAGATTGACGGCGGCAAAGACTTTGGTGATGCGCGGAGCTGCCATTTCAGGGCCATCAATCCTGCGCGGTCTTGGCAGCGGCAACCTTGGCCACCTTGGAACTGTCTGGCGCAGCAGAGGCGACAGCGCTGCGCGCCGCCTGCGTCTTTGCCGCAGCGGCATTGGCCTTGGCCGTCATATCCGCGCGCGCGGCGGCGGCCACGGCTTCGGCGCGGCCCGGCACGCGCATGTAGATGCGGTCGGCGCTGCGCATGTCGAAGCTGGCAACCTGGCCGCCAAGCAGCCGGTCCACCCCGTCCATCCGCGCAAAGGTCACCAGTGCGCTGGCGGACTTGTCCTCACCCTCGGGCAGGGCCAGCATCTGGCGCGTCTTGAATGTCAGGTTCCAGCGCCGGTTGCCGATCCATTCGGCCTCCGCCACCTGCGGACGCAGCGCGGGCGCGGCATCGAGCAGGCGAACGAGATCGGGAACCCGCGCTTCGGCCTTGTTGCCGGTAAGGACGAGCAGCCCCTTCGCCTTCGCCGGGCTGACGGCTTCGAGCGAGTGCCCGGTCTCGTCGATCAGCGTGAGCTTGCCTTCACGGCGTAGGACCGCGTGGGGGCTGCGCTCGATCACATCCACCACCAGCGTATCGGGCAGCTGGCGTGAAACCCGCGCGTCCTTGACCCACGAAAGCTGGAGCAGTTCACCGCGAAGCCCTGCGATATCAAGCCGGGGCATCGCCTGATCGCGCTGGCCCAGAACCTGCTCGTAGATCTTGAGCTCGTTCATGCGGTTGACGCCGCGCACTTCGACGCGCTTCACCTCGAACCCGGACCTGGCCGCCATAAACGCCATTTCGGCTTCGGCCAGTTGCGGCACGCCTGCCATGCTCGCCACGATCCATGCCAGCACCGCCGCACCGCCAAGGATCACCGCCATCATAATACGGTGCAGCGTCTCCTCGCTGAAGGGGATCCACTGCATGATCTGGTCGATCAGCGAGCCGGTTTGCCGCCGCGCCGCATGGACCCTGCGCTTGGTGCCGCTGGCCGCTGCAACCTTGCGCACCGCTTTCCCGCCCCGGCGAATGGTCTGCGCCATGGCTCAGGCCTCCTTCTTCGCTGAAGTGATGGCATCGGCAACAATCGCTTCGACCAGATCGCCATAGTCCATGCCAAGCGCGCGCGCCTGTTCGGGAACGAGGCTGAGCGGGGTCATGCCCGGCTGGGTGTTCACTTCCAGCAGAAACAGGCCTTCGACGCCCTGCTCGTCATCCCAGCGAAAATCGCTGCGGCTCGTGCCCTTGCAGCCCAGCAACTGGTGGGCGCGGAGCGCTATGTCCTTGCAGGCCTCGGCAATCTCGTCGGGGATGTCCGCCGGACAG
Organism: Novosphingobium sp.; assembly: GCA_044379435.1. Taxonomy (GTDB): domain Bacteria; phylum Pseudomonadota; class Alphaproteobacteria; order Sphingomonadales; family Sphingomonadaceae; genus Novosphingobium. The sequence continues at coordinate 11,845 of JBIPOH010000042.1, read as the reverse complement.
ATATGGTCGGTCATGCCGTCGGTATACTTGGCGTCGAAATCGTAGAAGCCGGACTTGGGTTTGAGTTCGGTGACAAGGAGCGCCCGAGGACCATCGACTCCCGCCAGCACCGCCGTCGTCATTTCGCGGCCGCGGATGAAGGGTTCGGCCAGCAGTTCGTCGAACTCGTTCCATGGGCCGATGGCATCGCGGCTGATGGGATCGCCATAGTTACCATCCTTGGTGACAATGGCGACGCCGACCGAGGAGCCCTCGTTGACCGGCTTGAGGACATACGGGCGCGGCAGGGGATCGCGCGCGAACAGATCCGCGCTCTTCACGATGCGCCCGCCCGGCATAGGGATGCCATGGGGCACGAGCGCCTGCTTGGTCAGTTGCTTGTCGATGGCGATGACCGACGTGGCGAGGCCCGAATGCGTGTAAGTCAGGCCCATCAGGTCCATGAGGCCCTGCACCGTGCCGTCTTCCCCCGGCGTGCCGTGGAGCGCGTTGAACACGACATCGGGCGCGGCTTCGGCCAGCTTTTGCGCAACATCGCGGCCCATATCGATGCGGGTGACGCGGTGACCCTTGGCCTCCAGCGCATCGGCAACGCCGCCTCCGGACATGAGCGACACGGGGCGCTCACTCGACCAGCCGCCCATGAGCACGGCGATGTGAAGTTTCGGAAAAGTCATGCGTTCCCTACGCGATCTTGTGGCGCTCCGGCAAACATGCCGAGGCGCTGAATTTCCCATTGCAGGTCTACGCCCGACTGTTCCTTGACTCGCCGCCGCACTTCCTCGCCCAACGCTTCGATGTCAGCGCTGGTCGCCTCACCCGTGTTGATGAGGAAGTTTGTGTGCTTCTCGGAGACTTGCGCGCCGCCCAGCGTCAGGCCTCGGCAACCGGCCCCATCGACCAGTTCCCACGCCTTCGCGCCATCAGGGTTCTTGAACGTGCTGCCGCCGGTCTTGCTGCGCAGCGGCTGGCTGGCTTCACGCGCGGCGGAGATGCGGTCCATTTCGGCCTGTATGGCGGCGGGTTCGCCGGGATGCCCCCGGAAGCGCGCGGCGACGACGATGCTGCCGTCGGTCAACGCCGAATGGCGATAGGTGTAGCCGAGTTCGGCAAGCGGCAAGGTGACGATCTCGCCCGAGCGGATCACGACATCGCAATCGATCAGGATATCCTTGACCTCGCGGCCATAGGCGCCGCCGTTCATGCGCACGAAGCCGCCGACGGTGCCGGGAATCGAGCGAAGGAACTCGAGGCCCGCAATGCCATTGTCTCGCGCGGTGGAGGAAACGAGGATGCCGCTCGCCCCTCCGCCGCAGTTGAGAGTGACTTCATCGACACGCTCGACGCTCGCGAAAGCCTTGCCAAGACGGACGACGACGCCAGGGACGCCGCCATCGCGGACGATGAGGTTGGACCCAAGGCCGAGCGCCATGACCGGCACATCGGACACAAGACTGGCGAGGAAATCCTGCAGGTCCACCACGTCCTTCGGCTCGAACAGCCACTGCGCGGTGCCGCCGGACTTGAACCATACGAGCGGCGCAAGCGGGGCATTAGGCGTCAACTTGCCGCGAACCGGAGGCAAGGCGGTGAGCGTGTTCACACCGCCCCCCGCTGGCTGGCAATCGCCCCTGCCAATCCAGCCGCCCACTTGGTGATGTCGCCCGCGCCGAGGCAGACGACCATGTCGCCCGGCTGGACCACGCCCGCCAGTTCCGCCGCCAGCGCATCCGCGCCCGCAATAAGATGTGCCGAACGGTGCCCGCGTGCCTTGATGCCCTCGACCATCGCGGCGCTGTCCACGCCTTCGATGGGCTGCTCGCCCGCCGGGTAGACGGGCGCAGCATAGACCACATCGGCATCGTTGAACGCGCCCTGGAACTCTTCCATGTGATCGCGCAGGCGGGTGAAGCGGTGTGGCTGGACCACCGCGATGACTCTGCCCTGCACGCCCTCGCGCGCGGCGGCGAGGACGGCGCGGATTTCGACCGGGTGGTGGCCGTAATCATCGATGATTGTGGCCCCATCCACTTCGCCCACTTTGGTGAAGCGGCGCTTCACGCCCCCGAACTTGGCAAAGCCAGTGCGGATCAGCTCTTCCGAAACACCCATTTCCACCGCGACGGCGACGGCAGCGAGCGCATTCTGCACGTTGTGGCGGCCGGGCATGGGCAGTTCGATGCCCTCGATCCGGCGGAAGCTGCCGTCGCGTTGGCGCAGCACAGCGGTGAAGCGGTTGCCGCCCCCTGAACCTTCAAACGCTATGGGCGTCACCGCCTCGCCGCGCACATCGGCCTGCGCGGAAAAACCATAGGTCACCACGCGGCGGTCGCGCACCTTGGGGATGATCGCCTGCACTTCGGGATGATCGATGCACAAGATCGCCGCGCCATAAAACGGCACGTTCTCGATGAACTCGACGAAGCTGTCCTTGACCTTGTCGAACGAGCCATAGTGATCGAGATGCTCGGGATCGATATTGGTCACGACCGCCAGCGTGCCATCGAGCCGGAGGAACGAGCCGTCGCTTTCATCGGCCTCGACCACCATCCACTCGCTGTCACCCAGCCGCGCATTGGAGCCATAGGAATTGATGATGCCGCCGTTGATCACGGTGGGATCGATCCCGCCCGCATCGAGCAGACAGGCGACCATCGAGGTCGTGGTAGTCTTGCCGTGGGTGCCGGCCACCGCGACGGTGTTTTTCAGCCGCATGAGTTCGGCCAGCATTTCCGCGCGGCGAACCACGGGAACCCGCGCTTCGAGCGCCGCGACGACTTCGGGATTGTCGCGCTTCACCGCCGTGGATGTGACGACAACCGCCGCGCCCGCCACGTTTTCGGCGCGCTGGCCGATCATCACCGCAATCCCGCGCTGGCGCAGGCCATCGACGACATAGCTTTCCGCCATATCGGAACCCTGCACGCTGTAGCCCATGTTGTGCATGACCTCGGCAATGCCGGACATGCCGATGCCGCCAATGCCGACAAAGTGGATCGTGCCGATTTCGGTGCCGACGCCCTTCATTGCGCTGTCTCCTTCGCCAGAGCCTCGCGGGTGCTGGCGGTTTGTGCGGCGCTTTCCATGCGGATCACATCCATCAGCGGCACCCCGCCAAACCCTTCGACAAGATCGGCCAGATCTTTCACCGCATTGGGGAGGCCACAATTCCAAGCGGCATGGGCAGCATTGGCGAGCGAAAGCGGATTGAGCGCCATCGTCTGGATTTGCTTGGCCAGTTCCTTGGGCGTGAAGCCCGCTTGGCGGATCGCCCGCGCGCCGCCTGCCTTCACCATCTCGCGCGCGTTGACCGCCTGATGGTCGTCCGTTGCAATCGGCAGCGGCACGAGGATCGCCGGGCGGCCGACAGCGGTGAGTTCGGCAATGGTCGAAGCGCCGGAGCGGCCGATGAACAAGTGCGCCTCGGCAAGGCGGCTCGCCATGTCCTCGAAATACGTGCCCAGTTCCGCCGGGATCTGGTGCCCGGCATAGCGCGCGCGCACGGCCTCGAGGTCTTCGGGCCGGCACTGCTGCGTTACCTGCAACCGGTGGCGCAGCGCGGGCGGCAGCATGGCAAGGCCATCGGGCACGACTTCGGAGAGGATCGAGGCGCCTTGGCTCCCTCCCGTCACCAGCACGCGAAACAGGCTGTCCTCGCTGAACGGGGGAAACGCCTCGCCGCGCAGCGCCAGCACTTCGGCCCGCACCGGATTGCCGACCCGGTGGACCTTGCCCCACAGCTTGGGATCGAGCCGCTCGACCTCCATATAGGCTGTCGCAATGGCGTCCACGCGCTTGGCCAGTAGGCGGTTGACCCGGCCCAGCACCGCGTTCTGTTCGTGGATCACCGTGGGAATGCCCGCCGAACGCGCCGCGAGCAGCGCCGGGAGCGCCGGATAGCCGCCGAAGCCGACCACGCAGGAGGGCTGGAAGCTTTCGAACAGGCGCAGCGCCATCGCCCGCCCGCGCCAGATTGCGGCAAGGCCCTTGGCCAGCGCGATGGGGTTGTTGCCAAGGCGGCCAGCGGGCAGAACATGCGCGGGCAGGAACGCAGGCTTGCCGGGGATCTTCGCGCCCCGCTCGTCCGTCACCAGCGCCACGTGATGCCCGCGCCGATCAAGCTCCACCGCCAGCGCGAAGGCGGGCAGAAGGTGGCCGCCTGTTCCGCCTGCAGCGAGGACAAAATGACGCGATACGTCGGGCACGTGACCAGAACTCCCAACACTCATGGCCGCACGAGCTCCCTCAGGTCTGCTGTCTCGCGCGAAAGATAGGGATTGCGCCGCGTGATGGCGAGGAGGAACCCGACGCCCAGCAGCAATGCGATGGTCGATGACCCGCCATAGCTGATGAGCGGCAGCGTCATGCCCTTCGAAGGGAACAGCTGCAGGTTGACGAGGATGTTGATGAAGGCCTGCCCCGCCAGCTGCGCCGTGAGGCCAGCCGCCGCCAGCACGGTAAACAGGTCTTCCTCGTCCGCCAGCCGCATCATGACGCGCACGACGATAGCACAGTAGAGCACCACGATCATCGCACACACGATCAGGCCGAATTCTTCGCCGATCACCGAGAAGATGTAGTCGGTATGCGCTTCGGGCAGCGCCATCTTGCGCACGCCCAGCCACAGCCCGCTGCCGCTCCACCCGCCGCTGACCAGCGTGCGCATGGCCAGATCGACCTGATCGAACTCGCTGCCGCCCGAGATGAAGGCGTCGATGCGGTGCGTGGCATTGGGATAGAAGAAATAGGCCAGAATCACGATCAGGAGGCCGCCCGCCATGCTCCAGCCAATCTTGTTGAGGCTGAGGCCCGACAGCAGCACGAGCACGAACCACACTCCGCAGAACAGCACGGTCGAGCCGAAATCGGGCTGAGCCATGAGCAGTGCGCCGATCAGGCCCATCAGGCCCACGGTGATCGGGATCACCGGAATATTGGGATCACGCACACGCCAGGAAAGGATCCACGCCACTGCAACGGCAAAGCCGGGCTTCAAGAACTCCGAAGGCTGGAGGCTGATGCCAACCCACAGCCAGCGCCGCGCACCCTTCACTTCGCCGCCGAAGATCGGCACGAGCATGAGCCCGACCAGCATGGCGGCCGCCAGAAGGATCGCGAGGCGGCGCGTGGTTTCCTTGGGCAGCAGCGAGGCAATGAACATCGCCACCAGCCCGATGCACAGGAACCGCAGATGGAGGATAAAGAAGTAGAGATCGCCAAGCGTCTTGGTCGGGGTCGAAAGGCGGTGGGCGCTGGCAGGTGAAGCGGCGGCCACTGCCACGGTTCCCACAGCGACAAGCATGAGCACGAGCGCCAGCAGCACGCGGTCTATCTCGCGCCACCAGATGACGAGCTCGCTGCGGCGGGTGCGGCGATAGCGATTGGTGCGCGGGGCCACGCGCACGCCGCCGCCGGGCAACGGGGTTGCGACCTGCCGGGTGGGCTGGTGCGCGTTCACTGGGCCGCCCTTTCCGCGATCAGCGCCGTCACGATCTGGCGGAAGCTGTCGCCGCGCGCCTCGAAATCGCGGAACTGGTCGAAACTGGCGCAAGCGGGCGAGAGCATGACGACTTCGCCGGGCTGCGCCGCGTCCATCGCCTGCCGCACCGCATCGCACAGCATCTCGCTGCGCTGGACGGGCATCAGCGGCTCGAGGATTTCGGCAAAGCGGGGGCCCGCCTCACCGATGGTATAGGCCTGCACAACATGGCCGTAATAGGGGGCGCAAGCATCGAGGTCGTCGCCCTTCGGCAAACCGCCGAGGATCCAGTGGACGCGCGGCCATGCGCCCAGGGCAGGCGCGGTGGAAGCGGGGTTGGTCGCCTTGCTGTCGTTGATGAAGAGCACGCCGTTTGCCTCGCCCACCCGCTCCATGCGGTGGGGCAAGCCCACGAAGCTGGCGAGCGCGGCGCGCCACACTGGCTCTGCGATGCCCAGCCGCTCGGCTATGGCGACGGCGATGGCTGCGTTCTGGAGATTGTGCGGCCCTTGCAGCGAAGGCCAGTCCGCTTGCCCTGTGAGCGCAGCGGGATCGACCACGGCAACATCGCCTGCCGGGCGCCGCGCAGCGGTTTGCGCGGCGATGCGGCGCGTGTCCTCATCGCCGCAGCCGAATACGGACAGCTGGCCTGCCTGCTGCATTTCGAACAGGCGCGCCTTCGAAGCGGCATAGCCTTCGTAGCCGTCGTAGCGGTCAAGGTGATCGGGACTGAGGTTGATGAAGGCCGCGATATCGGCCTCAAGGCTGTAGGTGAGGTCGATCTGGTAGCTCGAAAGCTCCAGCACATAGACCCCGCCTTCGGGCAGCGGCGGCTGACCAAGGATCGGCAGGCCGATGTTGCCGCCCATTTGCGTCGGCAGCCCGGCCGCCTTGACGATATGATGGACCAGCGTGGTCGTGGTCGATTTGCCGTTGGTGCCAGTGATCGCTACCACTTTGTGCGGCGGCAGGCTGGCGCGGGCCTGTGCAAACAGTTCGATATCGCCAATGATCGGCACGCTCGCCCCGCGTGCATGCGCCGCAATGGGATGCCGGTTGAGCGGCACGCCGGGGGAAACGACCACGCCGTCGAACCCGGTGAGGTCAATGGTCAGCGGATCGGCAACCGTGGCCCGCCCCTCAACCGCCGCGCGCGCATCTTCGCGCCCGTCCCATGCCGTCACTTCAGCCCCGCTCGCCAGCAAGGTATCGACGCTGGCGAGGCCCGAGCGTGCAAGCCCGAGGACTGCGTAGCGTTTACCGGCGAAGGCGGGGGAGATGATCATCCCTGCCTTATCGCACTTTCAGCGTGGCCAGGCCAATCAGCGCCAGCACGATCGAGACGATCCAGAAGCGAATGACGACCGTCGACTCCTTCCAGCCGAGCTGTTCGAAGTGGTGGTGGATCGGCGCCATGCGGAACACCCGCTTGCCCGTCCGCTTGTAGACGAAAACCTGCACGATGACCGAGACCGCTTCCATCACGAACAGCCCGCCGACGATGCCCAGCACGATCTCATGGTGGATCGACACTGCAATGACGCCCAGCGTGCCGCCCAGCGCAAGGCTGCCGGTATCGCCCATGAATACCGCGGCAGGCGGCGCATTGAACCACAGGAACGCGAGTCCCGCCCCCATCACCGCGCCGCAGAAGATCGAAAGCTCACCCGCGCGCGGCACGTGCGGAATGCCAAGGTAGGCGGCGAAATCGGCGCGCCCCGCAAGATAGGCGATGATCGCGAAGGTGCCCGCCGCGATGATCACCGGCATCGTCGCAAGGCCGTCGAGCCCATCCGTCAGGTTCACCGCATTGCCTGCCCCCACGATCACGAAGGCGGCGAACAGATAGTAGGCCGGGCCCATCGGGATGTAGAGATTGCTGAAAACGGGAAGGTAGAGGTTGGTATCCGTGACAACGAGGGCCAGCGCGGTGCCCGCGACCACGAATTCGGCCAGCAGCCGGATGCGGGCGGAAAGGCCGGCGTGGGCGTACTTCGTCACCTTGGCGTAGTCGTCGAGGAAACCGATGAGACCGAAGCCCAGCGTGACGACAAGGCAGGCCCACACAAACTTGCTGGTAAGATCCATCCACAGCACCAGCGAGATCGCCAGGCTGATGACGATCATCAGCCCGCCCATCGTCGGCGTGCCGCGCTTGGCGAGGTGCGATTGCGGACCATCGGCGCGGATCGGCTGGCCCTTGCCCTGCCGCACGCGCAGCATGTTGATGAAGCGAGGGCCGATGATCAGGCCGATCACCAGCGCGGTCATCAAGGCCGCGCCCGAACGAAACGACTGGTAACGGATCAGGTTGGCGATGCCTTCAAAGTGCAGCCAGTGCGCCAGCAGATAGAGCATTCAGTTTTCCCCGGCCTTTGCGGCCCCGCCATTGGCTCCTGCGGTCAGCGCGCGCACCAGAGTGCCCAGGCCAACCGAATTCGACCCCTTCACCAGAATGGCGTCCCCGCCCTGCGGCGCATCGGCCGCAAGACATTCCGCCGCTTCTGCAGCATTTGCGGCATGGTCGAGTTCGATTCGTGCGGCAAGCGCGGGGCCTGCGCTTTTCCCCAGCGCCCTTCCCAGCTCTGCAACCAGGCTGGCCATTTCCGGGCCGACGAGGATGATCCGCTCCACGCCCGCCGCGATCAGCGGTTCGGCCAGCGCCGCGTGATAGGCGTCCGATCCTTCGCCCAGTTCCTTCATCGCGCCCAGCACGGCGATGTGGCGCCGGGCAGGCACTTCGCCCAGCGCGGCAATCGTCGCGCGCATCGATGCGGGGTTGGCATTGTAGCTTTCGTCGATCACCAGCGCCTTGCCCGAACCGTCTCCGTCCGGTGCCGGGATCACATGGCGCGCGCCGCGCCCTGCCAGCCCTTCCATCTCGGCCAGTGCCAACCCTGCCGCGCCCAGATCGCCGCCCGCTGCCGCGACCGCCGCCATGACCGCAAGCGAATTGTCGACCCAGTGCGCACCGGGCTGGGCAATCGTGTAGCACAGCTTGCGCACGCCCATCGGCCCGGAAAACGCAGCCGTGACGAGCGTGCCGCCACCCGCCGCAGGCACGGCATCAAGCAGGCGCGCATCGGCATCGGCGCTGCGGCCAAAGCCGATCACATGCCCGGCATGGCGCGCGGCAGCATCCCTCAGCAGCGCAAAGTGGGGATTATCGGCCGGAATGATCGCGGTGCCGCCCGGCTCCAGCCCTTCGAAGATCTCTGCCTTGGCCCGTGCAATCGCTTCCTCGCCCGAAAAGTGACCGATATGCGCAGGCGCGATGGTCGTCACGATGGCGATGTGCGGGCGCACCAGCCGGGTCAGCGCGGCGAGTTCGCCCGCGTGGTTCATGCCCATTTCCAGCACGCCGAAACGCGTGCGCGGCGGCATCCGCGAGAGGCTGAGCGGCACGCCAACGTGGTTGTTGTAGCTCTTCACCGAACGGTGCGCGCGGCCCCGGCTGCCGCGATCAAGCGCCGCAAACAGCGCTTCCTTCACCCCGGTCTTGCCCGCTGATCCGGTAACCCCGATGATCACGGCTTCGGCCCGGTCTGCCCGCGCGCGCGCGGCATGGCCCAGATCGACGAGCGCCTGCGTGGTGCTTTCGACGAGGACATGCGGATAGGGCACCGGGCGATCAACCAGCGCCGCCACGGCCCCGCGCGCAAATGCGCCTGCGAGGAACTTGTGGCCATCGCTTTCCGCGCCGATCAGCGCGATGAACAGATCGCCGGGTTGCACTTCGCGGCTGTCGGTCGCGCAGCCCGAAACCTCGAACGTTCCCGAGGCCGTGCCGCCGGTTGCCGCCGCGATCTCGTCTGCCGTCCACAGCGCAAGGCCGATGGCATCGCTCGCCTCGACCGGCCACTGCAACAAGGCTCTCATCGCATTCATTGGCTGCACTCCCGCGCCACTTGCACGTCGTCGAAGGGAAGGACGCGCATCGCCTCGCCGCGTCCCACGATCTGGCCCTGCTCGTGGCCCTTGCCTGCCACCAGCACGATATCACCCGCGCCTGCAGCCGCAATCGCGGCGGCGATGGCTTCGCGGCGGCCGGACACTTCGCGGGCATGTTCGTTGCAGCCGCCCAGCACGGCAGCGCGGATCAGCCCGGCATCCTCCCCGCGCGGGTTGTCGTCGGTGACAATCACGAGATCAGATCCGGCACAAGCCGCGCGGCCCATCTCGGGGCGCTTGCCTGCATCGCGGTCGCCGCCCGCGCCGAACACGGTGATGAGCTTGCCGTTTTGCCCGACATGCGGGCGCAGCGCGGCAATCGCGGCGGTGATCGCATCGGGCGTATGCGCGTAATCGACATAGACCGGCGCGCCAGCCCGCGTGATCGCGGCGCGTTCAAGCCGCCCGCGCACCGGCTGAATGCGCGAAAGCGCCGCCAGCGTGGCAGCCGGATCGCCGCCCGCTGCAATGACAAGACCTGCCGAAACCAGCGCGTTGGCCGCCTGATAGGCCCCGATCAGCGGCAGATCGAGCGTTCGGGTGGTGCCATCAGACGCCAGCTCCAGCGTCTGCCCCAGCAGTGTGGGTGTGCGCGAGAGGAGACGCAGCGTCTCGCCCTGTTCACCCACGGTGATGAGCTTCAGGCCGCGCGCCTTGGCTGCCGCAATCGCCTGTGCGCTCCACGCATCATCCGCCCAGATCACCGCCGTGCCATCAGGTGCGATTACATCGGCAAACAGGCGCATCTTGGCCGCGAAATAGGCCTCCATCGTGCCGTGATAATCAAGATGATCGCGGCTGAGATTGGTGAACGCCCCGGCCACGACGCGCGGCCCCTCGTTGCGGAACTGGTCGAGCCCGTGGCTGGACGCTTCATACGCCACGTGGCTGACACCTTCGCGCGCAAGGCCCGCAAGATTGGCGAGGAAAGTCACGATATCGGGCGTGGTGAGGCCGGTGGAGACGCTCTCATCAGCCGTCGTCACGCCCAGCGTTCCGATCGAGGCCGCATGGAAACCCGCCATGCGCCACAGTTGGCGCGTCATCTCGACCGTGGAGGTCTTGCCGTTGGTTCCCGTCACCGCAACCAGCGTTTCGGGCACAGGCGCGAAGAACGGGGCGGCAATCCGCGCAAAGGCCCGGCGCGGGGCGGGGTCAGCTATATGAACCACGCCTTCCACCACCGCTTCAGGCCGCGCGACCACGGCAATCGCGCCCGCCTTGATCGCCGCCGGGATGAAATCCTCACCGTTTACGCGCGTGCCCGCAAATGCGCCGAACACCGTGCCGGGGGCTACCTTGCGGTGATCGATGGCAAAGCCGGTGACAGGTGCATCGGCAAGCCCGGCCTCGATCCCGGGCAGCGCGATGCCCGCCGCAGCAGCAAGGGCGCCAAGCTTCATTCGCCTTCTCCGGAAGCCACCAGCGGGCTGAGATCAGTGATATCGACATCGTGGTGCGCATCGGGAACCACACCCAGCATCGGGCCGATGCGCGGCACCAGCCGGCCGACGATGGGCGCGGCATTCCAGGCGGCGGTGCGCTGGCCGCTGGTGGCCGCCGTGCCTTGCGGTTCGTCGAGCATCACGATCACCACATAGCGCGGCTTGTCCATCGGGAAAGCCGCCGCGAACGTGGCGATCAGCGAAGTCTTGCGATAGCCGCCGGTTCCGGGCTTCTCCGCCGATCCGGTCTTGCCGCCAATCCGGAAGCCGGGCGCATCTGCCTTGCGGCCCGTGCCATCGACTACGATCATGCGCAGCAGCTGGCGCATCCGCGCGCTGGTCGAAGCCTGAAACACGCGGCGGCCGGGGGCCAGCTGCGCCGGATCGACCCGGTAGAGCGTGGCCGGACGCCAGATGCCGCCATTGACGAGCGCGGCATAGGCGGATGCCAGATGCAGCGGGGTGACGGCAATGCCGTGGCCATAGCTCACGGTCATGTTGGTAAGGCGCGCCCAATCGCCCTTGCCGCCTTCGCCGCCGCCCCGGGGCCAGAGCGGGAAGCCGCGCGCCGGCAGTTCGATGGTCGGGCGCTCGTTCATGCCAAGCTGCATCATCGTGCGCTTCAGCGCGACCGGGCCAAGCCGGTCCGCGATCTGCGCAGTGACCACATTCGACGAATGGATCAGCGCTTCGGGCACATTGAGTGAGGCTCCGAAACTGTGGCTATCGTGGATGGTGAAGCGGCCAAGCTGCAGCGGAGTGGCCGGGTAGCGCGTGGAGAAATCGGTGACCACCCCTGCATCGATTGCGGCAGCAACGGTGATCGGCTTGAACGTCGAGCCAAGCTCGTAGACCTGGTTCGAGACCCGGTTGAACACGAGATCGTTGTAGGCAAGGTCAGACCGGTTGGGATTGAACGACGGCAGCGATGCCAGCGCAACGACTTCGCCGCTATCGGCATCGAGGATCA
>JBIPOH010000278.1:0-4517 GCA_044379435.1 Novosphingobium sp. | reverse complement strand
ATCTTCATGATCGAGATCTCGCCCCTGGCAACCAGCCGATAAACGGTGGTTCGGCCAACACCGTAGGTGTTCATGAAGTCTCGGACGGTGATGAAGGCGCTGGTTGGACGGCTCGTTGCTGGCTCGTTGGGAGAGGGTTGGGCGTTGTAAGTCACGGATACACCTCGTCACTTGATGACATTGGAACAGGTGCGGCGGCTTCAACTAGATAATCCGTCGTTGCGCGCTGCACGCTCTCGAAACAGCGATTCGTGATCGTTGTTTCTCAAGCGCCCTCATCATGCTTTGGGGTGCCCTGACCAACCCATCCCTTTTCTGCGCGCCTCCGCCATTTTCTGTCGAGGCGCTGTCGAGCTCGGAACCGGTAGCGTGTGATCGCAAGATATCGGATGGCCAACGTGGTGGGCGGTCAGCACTTCGCCAGCATGGTCTCCAGCGACGTGGCGGTAATGAACGTTGCTGCCAGCTCCTGGAAATGGGCCTTGCCGCAATCGATCTTGGCCCGTTCTTCGTCGCGCAGGTTGTTCAGATCGCCCTTCGTCTCGCACACCAGATAGACGATCTTCTCGTCCTCATGCTCGCGCACGATCGCCCAGTCGGGGTTGTAGGTGCCCAGCGGCGTGGGGATGGTGAAGGCCTTGGGCAGCTTGGCGAACACCTTGATCGCGGCGCTCTTGTCCATGTCCGCGGCCAGTTGCTTCTCGACCGTTTCGGAATCGAAGATGATGTGGCTCAGGGGTGCCTTGGTCACTTCGATCATGCGGGCAGGATCAAGCTCGGTTTCGGGGTGGAACAGCTCCTGGCTCCAGGCTTCATCTTCGATGCGCCGATACTGAACACCCTCGGCCAACACCTTCAGCTTTGCCGTCTTGATGCAGCTAGTGACGGCATCCATGAAAGCTGTGGGGTTGGTCGATGCCTCTTCCAGCCTGCCGGAATCGATCAGCATCTTGGCAAGCACCCGCCGCGGTAGGTCGGTGCGGTTCATCAACTCGGTCAGCAGATCCGGCACCGGCAGCTTCTGCGTCTGTAGCTTCCTGGGGATGGATGTGTTCTTCACGTCCGCCAGCACGCCTTCGCGCGTCACCTCGATCTGGGCTTCGGTGAAGGTTGTAAAGGCTGGATCAAAATTCCCCATAAGTGCTGGCGCAAAATTCCCCACTTTACGGTTTTGGCGGTCAGCTGTTCACGGCATAGGCGCCTCCATTTTTCGGTGGGCGGCCGCGACGCGCTGGCGGCGGCGGTGGGTTGATGCTGGCGTGTGAGCGCGTGTGTTCCGGGATCAGATCGGCGTGATGGCGCAGGCGATAGCTGGCACCTTCGATCTGAACGACGACAGCGTGATGCAGCAGGCGATCCAGCAGCGCAGTTGCGACGACAGGATCGCCAAAGACCTCGCCCCATTCAGCAAAGCCGCGGTTTGAGGTCAGGATCATGGCCCCCTTTTCGTAGCGTGCGTTGACCAACTGGAAGAACAGGTTCGCGCCGCCACTGGTGATGGGCAGATAGCCGATTTCATCAACGATCAGGAGCGATGCGCGGGTGTGGAACCGGATCTTTTCGGCCAGGCGTCCCTCGCGTTCAGCCTTGGCCAGCGCATCGACAAGCTCAGCCAGCGTGCAACGATAGACGCTACGGCCTGCCTTTACAGCCGCAACGCCGAGCGCGGTGGCCAGATGGCTTTTCCCAGTCCCGGGCGGACCAAGGAAGTGCACCACCTCAGCCCGTTTGATAAACTCGAGCTGCGCCAACGCCATGATGCGGTTGCGATCCAGCGAAGGCTGGAACGAGAAGTCGAAGCTCTCCAGCGTCTTGACCGGCATGAGCCGCGCCGTGCGCAAAGCCACGTTGATCCGGCGCCCTTCACGCAAGTTCAGCTCCTCAGCGAGCAGTTCGTCGATGGCTTCAATGGCGCTGATATCGCCGCGCTCGAGACGGCTGAGCGTGTGATCCAGCGTTTCGAGGGCGCGGGCCATATGCAGGCTGACCATGCTCTGGCGGATCCGTTCTGTCACCGAGATCACAGGCGGCCCTCCACGCTCGTGGCCAGGCGCCGACCAACAGCTTCGTAAAAGGCCAGCGGCCGTTTTGCGACCGGTGCGTCTATCGGCGATGCCATCGCCATTGCCTCTTTGCGTGCCGCCGGAACAGGTTTGCGGTGGCCGGGATCCACCCGGCGCTGGTTCTTGCCCTCCAGAACCGGGTGTGCGGCAATGAGCTGGCCATCTTCGAAGATGCGCACCTCAGTCGGGTGGCTCTGCACCTCGACGATCCGCCGCTTTGTCGTGTCAGGCACACTGTATTGATTGCCGCCGACAGCAACCATGCCTTCCTGGGTAATGCGCCGCTCCACGGTCAACACCGCATCATAGGGCTGCTGGGGCAACGGCAGGAGTTTGGGCTTCTCTTCTGCAAAATGCTCGTCGACCACCCGGCCTGTCGTTGCATGCACCCGCGGGTTGGCGATGGTCCCGCGCCATTCCTCAAATTGGGCGTTCAGATCGTCCAGATCCTGGAAGCTGCGCCCAAGGAAGAAGTCCTGGCGCACGTAACGGAACGGCCGTTCAACCTTGCCCTTCGTCTTGGCCCGATAAGGCTGACACGCCCGCGGCGCCGAGCCGTAATGCGCGAGCAGCGCCAACAGCGACGCATTGTAGGTCACGACGCCCGCAGCATCCTCACCAATGACGGCCGTCTTCATCCGGTCGTACAGGATCTCGGTGCAGGCCCCACCCATCGCCGCAAAAGCCGCAATATGGCAGCGCATGACGGTCTCGAGATTCTGATTGGGGCAGAAGCGACCCCACAGCCATCGGCTGTGTCCCAGCACCATGCTGAACAGCCAGACCTTGCGCACAACGCCAGGCTCGGAGGTAAACTCCACCTGGAACTCGGCAAAGTCAGCCTGGGCCTGCTGTCCCGGCAACGTCTCAAAGCGGCGTTCAAACTGCCGCGGCACATCCGGCCGGCTCAGCCGCAGATACTCGGTCAGCGTCGAGTATGCGCCCGCATAACCCATCGCTTTGATCTCGCGATGCAGCCTGCGCACCGACAGCCCAGGAAAGGCCGACAGCCGCTCCAGCAAATAGTGCCGGTAGTCCTCCGGCAATCGATCACCAGGATGGCGCGGCCCATAAACCGGGGCCTCCAAGCCGCGCTTCAGATATTTGCGAACCGTCTTGCGATCCAGGCCCGTCTGCCGCGCAATCGCGCTGACACCCAAGCCCTCCCGCTTCAATTCCAAGATCATCACGATCTCCCTCAGCTCGACCACCTGCCCGCCCTTCCATCGGCATCAACAGGGGTCATTCTGCGCCACTGCGGTTCAGGGGGGCATGCCCCCCTGAACCGCAGAACCAGCGCCAAACTGGGGAAATTTCATCCAGCGCTTATGGGGAGATTACGTCCAGCACTCACAGCCGGCCTCAGCTTCCTTCAAAATCCCGATGATCTGCTCTTCCGTAAACCTCGTTCGCTTCATCGTCCGTCCTCTCCAAGGGCCGGACTTGTCTTATGAAGATGTGGGTCTTTCTGCGAAAATAGGCTGCCGCCGGCGAGCCGCAAACTCGCCGGCGGCGGGAAGGGATGGATCGCGAACGGACAGGCCGTGTTGGGCCGTATTAGAGAATGATCGCCCTTCTCTTTTCCTGTGGCCTGAACGGATACGCGGGCTTGGGGCCCGCATGACAAGCAGAGGACCTGGAAAAGATGACTGACATCATAACCCAGAATGTCGGCGTCGACATCTGCAAAGCGACGCTCGACGTGCACCTTCATCCGGCGGGCAGCGCCCGCCAGTTCACCAATGACGCCAAGGGCATCAGGGCGCTACTCGCCTGGCTCGGTGGCCATGCCATTGCCCGCGTCGTCTTTGAACCAACCGGGCCATACCATCATGGCTTTGAACGGCGCCTTGGCGAGGCTGGCCTGCCGCTGGCCAAGGTCAACCCGCTGCAGGCGCGGCGCTTTGCCCAGGCCGCCGGTGCTCACGCCAAGACCGATGCCATCGATGCAGCCATGCTGGTCCGCATGGGTGCGCTGCTGACGCCGCCGGTGCGGCCGATCAACAGCCAGGTCATCGACGAGATGAAGGAGTTGCACATCGCGCGGCTCGCACTGGTCAAGGATCGCACCGCCGCCAAGAACCGCGAACACGCCTGCCGATCGCCACTGCTCAAGCGCCATGCCGCTCAGCGGCTGGCGCAGATCGAACGTCAAATCAAAACGATCGACTCTGCTTTGCAAGTCTTCCTTGAAAGCGACGCCGACCTTATGGCCCGCTTCAAGATCATTGCCTCGATCCCCGGCATCGGCACGCTGACCGCTGTCACCATGCTCATCGCGATGCCCGAGCTCGAAAGCCTCGACAACAAACAGGTTGCCAGCTTGGCCGGCCTAGCGCCGCAAGCCCGCGACAGCGGACAGCACCGAGGCAAGCGCCACATACGCGGCGGACGCGCTATCCTGCGCCACGCCCTGTACATGCCAGCTCTCGTTGCAACACGCTACAACGCCGA
>JBIPOH010000512.1:0-4525 GCA_044379435.1 Novosphingobium sp. | reverse complement strand
TCTTTTTCAAGTGAAAGATCTATAAGAGAACTTTGTGGTCTAAATATGCAAGAGGAAGAATTATCAAAAGCTCTTGAACAACTTAAAGACTTAATTTGCCCTATATCATTAGAACTAATTAACGAACTGGTTATGACTGGTTGTTCTAATGGTCATACTTGTGACAAAAAATCAATGGAAGATCTTTTAAAAACTTCAATTAGGAGATGTCCCGCTTGCAATATTCAAATACCAAGAGTAATTAAATTAATGCCAAATGCATTTGCAAAAAAAATAATAGAAGAATTTGTAGAAAAATATGTAAATCAAAGAGGTGAAATTTGGAATAAAATTAAAGAAGCGTGTATCGAATATAAAAATGCGAAAAGAATTCGTCAAGAAAAAATAGATTTTTTAAATAAAGAAAGAGCAAGAGAAAAAGAAGCAGAAAGAGTTCGTGTTGAAAGAGAAACTGAATTAGAAATAGCAGCTGAAAGAGTTCGTGTAGCAAGAGATCTTTTAGAAAGAGAAAACTATCTTTTAGCAATAGCAGCAGAAAGAGATCGTGTAGAAAGAGATCGTGTAGCAAGAGAAGCAGAAAGAGATCGTTTAGCGATAGAAGAATTCGAAAGAGTTCGTGTAGCAAGAGAAGCAGAAAGAGCTCGTGTAGAAAGATATCATGTCGCAAGAGAAGCAGAAAGAGCTCGTGTAGAAGCCGAAACAGCTCGTTTAGAAACAGAAATAGGACAAGGAAATTTTAGATATAGAGAAAGAACACGAAGACAACGATAACAAGATAGAATTATATGAACACTATTGCTTAAAGTTCTATTATTTAGGATTTTGGTAAATTTTTGGAATCAGGTTATAATATTTTATATTAAATAATCTTCTTTTGATTTATTTACAATATACTGTAAATAAATCATACTCAGTGACAGACTCTTACGGAAGGTACTCTATCAAAGTCTTCCAGAGGTATAGGGGAAGTTGAGGAGGTAAAGATCTTAGGCATCTTTCTGGATCTACATATTTTTAATTTGTAAACTAGTATCTTACTTCCAACCTGGCAATGATTTGCACTTATCCAATTTCTCATATGATCAGGTCCAAATGCATTCTTCCAACATATTGAATGAGTAATGTCTTTATCATTATCCGGATAAACATAGTATATTCTATTATCACTTTCTAAATAATCTTATAAATTGACTCAAATGTGCGAAACCATTCAAACCATTTTTATATAGGTAGTTTTATATCTCCACTATCTGATACTTTTTTGGTATTCTATCAATCAACTTCTTCCACAGTTCGTCTTCTAGGGGAAGCTGTTGCTGAAGGTACTCTATCAAAGTCTTCCGAAGGTTGTCTTCTAAGAGGGGAAGCTCTTACTGAAGGTACTCTATCAAAGTCTTCCGAAGGTTGTCTTCTAAGAGGGGAAGATCTTACTGAAGATACTCTATCAAAGTCTTCAGAAGTTAGTCTTCTAGGAGAAGCTCTTACTGAAGGTACTCTATCAAAGTCTTCCGGAGGTTGTATAGGAGGTTGTATAGGAGGTTGTATAGGAGGAGGTTGAGGAGGTAAAGATCTTAAGCATCTTTCTGGATCTCTACATATTTTTAATTTGTAAACTAGTAGCTTACTTCCAAGCTGGCAATGATTTGCACTTATCCAATTTCTCATATGATCAGGTCCAAATGCATTCTTCCAAGATATTGAATGAGTAATGTCTTTATCATTATCCGGATAAACATAGTATATTCTATTATCACTTTCTAATAATCTTATAACTTGACTCAAATGTATAAAACCATTCAAACCATCTTTATATATAGGTAGTTTTATATAAGCATCATTTTCATTTCCAACCTGTATAGTCCTATTCCCACTATCTAAAAGACGGCCTATGCATTCATAAAACCAATTATTTTTATTATTTAATATACTTTCTATATAACTTTTTTCATAACAAAGAATATCATCTGTAGAAGATTTATGTATCAATAAAAACGTATCAGCTTCTCTTAAATATTCTTCTATTGGATAATCATCATTCAAAACTACATCTCTACATGTTTGATATTGTATATGTCTTTCGTCTATGTCATCTGTTTCTTCAAATTCAGGAGGTGTACCAAAATTAGGTAGATCTCCACCAAGATCACCATCATCGCGAGCAGGTGTACCAAAGTCACCAAGAGGTAGAACAAAGGCATTATCTCCTACATCTGCACCTCCACCGTCATCACCACCTCGTCTTCGTCGACGTCCTGTGACAGGGTTTATAGGTAGACCTCCACCACCTCCACCTCCACCACCTCCACCACCTCCACCACCTCCACCTCCACCTCCACCACCTCCACCACCTCCACCACCTCCACCTCCACCACCTCCACCACCTCCACCACCTCCACCACCTCCACCACCTCCACCTCCACCTCCACCACCTCCACCACCTCCACCACCTCCACCACCACCACCACCATCTGGTAGTTGTGGTCTGATACTTTCTTCATAATCTATCATATCATCATTTGATATACCTAATATATCCTGTATATATGTCTTATATTTATAAGAAAGTTGACCATTATATTGTATACTAAATAGTATTTTCATATATAAAGTTCTGTCGGTTCTTACTCCTCTGAAATATCTACCTGGTATGAAAGTTTTAAGAACTGGTAATATTCTTTCAAAATTTCTTACTGTATATTTATGTATAGGATAATTACATACAACTGAAAGTCTTGTTTGCATATCAAGTCTTCTTAATATCCAGTTATATAATGTATATATAACCCATTCTTCAGGACTTGTTACGTTTTTTGATTTTTTTACAAATGTATTCCTAATTTTTAAAGCATCATAACTTATAGTGAAACCTTTTTTCATATATTTTTGCACTCTTTTTATCGTAAATAAGTTTAAAGAATTCAAAAAACCATCTACGTAGTCTTTTTTTAGTTCGCAAGTTCGATGTAAAATTCCTTCTGGATCTATAGCCAATACTCTTGTTCCATCATACCATATTTCACAACAAGTCAAATCAAAATTTGTTACAACACTTAAAAGAGGTATTTCATCTGGTATTATCATCACATCTATAGGAATGATATTTGGATTATCTAATCGAAATCTCGCTATTATATTATTTTTTCTAAAAAAAGATTGGTCATAAGCCGGTGTTATATAGTTTCCTTCATTATCTAGTATATAACCTAAATTTCCAGTTAAAACTGATATAAAATCATTTGCTTTACTTAGGTGTATATAAACATCTAGATCGTTTATAGCATATATATCACAACTGATATATGGTGCTAATACACCTCCGCCTGCTATAAGAGCAGATGCTTTTATAAGAGCAGTATTTAAAATTGTCCACTCTGTAAAACGAGCTTCCATTGCATTAATAAACGTTCTCTTATTTAATTCCATTTATTAAGTAAAGTAAAATAAAAAAAATATAATTTGATTAAGAATGTCTAATAAAGTTCTAATCGTATAACAATTCTTTAAGTTAACTTAATTAGATTTTGTTTAGAGCACTGCCATTTTTAAAATGGCACTCTTTTACGTACTCTTTGAATCTTAATATTTTCAATAAATATTACTATTCCATTTAATTACCACATTTTAAGGTCTATCGACGTCCAAAATAGCGACGTAAATCGTCGTTTGCTTGTCTTTCTGCGTTAAGTCTAGCTTCATATTCAACTAATCTACTTGCTGCATCTGCCTCTTCTCTGAGACGTTCTTCACGACGTGCAGCACGTTGTGCTTCTACTTGAGCTAGTTGATTGTTCATAGAATTTGCAATTCTAGTCGGTCTTGTTAATGCATCTCGAGCTTCTTGTACTACACGAGCTCTACGTAAACTTTCCTCTTCATCTCTTCGTGACGATGAAATCAAAGGTGGATCAAATCTCATTGTTGTAGGTCGGTTAATTGCTTCAGCTCTTCTAATACGTTCTCTTTCTCTTTCTCTTTCTCTTTCTCTTTCTCTTTCTCTTTCTCTTTCTCTTTCTCGTTCTCGTTCTCTTTCTCGTTCTCTTTCTCGTTCACTTTCTCTTTCACGTTCTCGTTCTTTTCGTTTATGCTCTTCTCTTTCATTCTCTGTAGTTCTATATGTTTTGCAATATTGTACAATACTTTCCCATTCTTTTCCTTGTTTGCCTTCATAAGATTCTACAAATTGTTTAGTCAACGTTTTTAGAACAAAATTTGATATAATATATCTGTTAGCCAACCTAGAATTTATGTATGGATCTCTATCGGCATTATCAGATCTAAAATGAGCTTCAATATGAGATCTCTCGTATGTGTATCCAGAACTAATAATAACAGGATCTAACATTAATTCTTGAGTTATTGGACATATTAATGTCATTACAGTCTGATAAGCTTTTTTATATTCTTCTTCTATACCAACTCCCAGCGGTATAATAGATCTATATTCTTCTTCTATACCACCTCCCCTCAAATTCCAATATCTATTTTTAAATTCATAATCACTTTTTTTATTCCAATTTTTCATATT
>JBIPOH010000277.1:0-4528 GCA_044379435.1 Novosphingobium sp. | reverse complement strand
AGCGCTTTGCGATGCGCGGACATGAGCTCGAAAACTGGGCGGCGTTCATCGATATGCAGCGCGCGCAGTCTCTGCCCGAATTTTCTGCGGCGATGGGCAAAATCGCGATCAATTTCGGCATCTGCTATGGCAATGAAAGCGGCGATATCGGGTTCTGGGAAACGGGAATGATGCCCCGGCGCGCGCCCGGCACCGATCCGCGCCTGCCCACGCCCGGCACCGGCGAGTACGAGTGGCAGGGCTTTCTCTCCCCCGCCGAGCGCCCGCATATGGTGAACCCGAAACAGGGCTGGATCCATGCGTGGAACAGCAAGGCGACCAGCTGGAGCCGCGAGGGCGACGACGCGCGCATGGGGGCGACGTTCCGCACCTGGCTTGGAAGCAGCCTCGCGGCAAGTGCGAGCGGCGCGACGCTGGCGGACATGGCCGATGCCAACCGCCAGATCTGGAACGGCTTTGGCGCGCGCGATCGGGCCAATGCGCCGCCTTTCCTGTTCGCCCCGTTCCTGCGCGCAGCGGCGGATGGCGCGCAGGATCCGGAAATCGCGCAGGCGGCCGAGCTGATGACCTCGTGGAACGGGCTCTACGAGGACCGCGATAGTGATGGGCGCTATGACAATGCCGGCCTGACGCTGTTTCGCGCATGGTTGGAAACCGCGCCCGAGGTCCTGTTTGGGCCCGTGATGGGCCATTGGTGGAAAGACATCGACGCCGAGCGGTACCAGAAATATCGCACCGCGCTGCTCTACCGTGTGCTGCAAGGGCCAACGGCCGCCTTGCCGGTGGAATTCGACTACTTTGCCGGGCGGCCGCGCGACAAGGTGGTGGCCGAGACGATCCGCCAGACGATTGCCGCCGTGCGGCCGCAGTTCGGTGCTGCGGCGATGACCGAATGGAAGCGGCCGATCTTCTGGAAGTACTTCACCGAGGAAGCCGAAGACCCGCAGCGCCCGCCGCTGTCCGATGATGACGAACGCGGCAAGGCGCTGTGGAGTGAGCTGGGTCTGGGCCCGAAAATGGTGCCACTTAACGGCGGTGAAGGCTGGGTGGGAATGATGGAGCTCACCCCCGGCGCACCGGCAATCTATACGATCACCGAAGTCGGCGGACAGAACCAGTTCATTGATCCGAACCGGCGCGGCACGGTGCATCTGACAGACCAGGTGCAGATGCATGCGCAGAACCGGTTCAAGCGAATCGATCTCTTGCCCGAGGCGATTGCGGCAGGGCGGGAATCCTCGGTGACGCTGCGCTACACGCCCTAGAGCGTTTTCCGAGCCAGCAGATGGGATCACCTGCTGGCTCGGAATCTGCTCTAGAAGATCACCTTTTCCTCGCCCAGCCAGAGCGGGGAACGGGGCAGATCGATGAATTTGCGCTCATCTTCCAGCAGCAGCGCGCCAGCGGCGATGGCTTCGGGCGTGGAGCTGGCGAGGTCTTCGAGGCTGTCCCACCACAATTGCGCGACGCCGTCGTACGCTTCGGGCGCGTTGCGGGCGACCGCGAAGGGGGCGTTGTCCGTATCGGGCAGCGAATGCAGCTGGACATAGCGCCGGATCTTGAGCGCATCGCGCACACTGGCAACGAGCGGGCCGTGGGTGTTCACCCAGTAGTCCTGGAACTCGGCGCGGCTGAGGTGGGGCAAGCGGTGGAGGCAGAAGGTGAGCTTGATCATCTTGTTTATCCTTTGCGCGCCTTGAGCCAGGCCTTGCCGGCACTCTGGATGGTGAGCAGCGCCTTGAACGGGGCGATGCCGATATTGGCCTTGCCGGTACGGGCGATGGAATCGATCTGGGCGTAGTACCAGTAGGTGACGGCGAAGCCTTCGACCGCGCGCATCATCTTGAGGCCGCCGAGGAACGAGAGCCAGGGCGGCAGGAGTTTGAGCCGGTTCTCCCAGCGATCGAGTTCGTCCGCGCCCGCCAGCAGCTTGGCGGGGCCAGCGGTATCGACGCAGAGCGGGCGGCCAAGGCCGATGATATCGGCGCCGCCGGTCTCCAGCGCAGTATTCATCGCGCGGCGGGTGCGGAAACCACCAGTGACCATCAGCGGCATGGTGAGCGCGGCGCGCATGGTCTTGGCAAAATCGACGAAGTAGGCCTCCCGCGCAGCTGTCGAAGCACTTGGGGTAGATGCGGCCATGGGCGGCGCATCGGGCGCTTCCATCCCGGAAATGTCCATCATCGCGGGCTGTTCATAGGAGCCGCCCGAGATTTCGAGCAGATCGACGCCTGCATCCTGCAGCCAGCGCGCGACCACCATGCTTTCCTCGAAGGCAAAGCCGCCCTTCTGGAAATCGGCGGAATTGAGCTTCACGCCGATGGGGAACGCCGGGCCGACCCCTGCCCGCACCCGCCGGACGACGGCCAGAAGCATCCGCGCGCGGTTTTCAAGGCTGCCGCCCCACTGATCGCTGCGCAAATTGGCGCGAGGGCTGAGGAACTGGGATAGCAGATACCCGTGCGCGGCGTGGATCTGGACGCCGGTGAAGCCGGTGGCCTGCGCCACTTCGGCAGCATGGCCGAAACGTTCGACAAGATCGAGGATCTCCGGCTCGGTCAGCGCCTCGGGCAGGCCGAACTGCTTGCCGGGCAGGCCGACCGCAATGGCAGACGGCGCCTTGGGATGCGGATTGACGGTGACCTGCGTCTGCCGCCCGGCGTGGCTGATCTGCATCCAGATGTGGCCGCCCGCGCGGGTTCCCGCGCTCGCCATGGCGCGAAGGCCTGCCATGGCGGCTTCGTCCTGCGCGCCTTGAATGATGACATTGCCGGGGCGTTCGAGGTGGTCGCGGTCGATCTGGACATTGCCGCTGATAAGCAGGCCGCTGCCGCCATCGGCCCACAGCCCGTAAAGCCGCTCCAATTCGGGCGTGGCGCGGCCTTGCGGATCGGCGAGGCCCTCGGTCATTGCCGCCTTGGCGAAGCGATTGGGGAGGACGGCGCCGCAGGGCAAGGTCAGGCTGTCTGCAATGGTCGGCATAGGGCGATTTCTCCCGGTTGGTCTTGCTGGCGAAGACCTTGATCAACGCCTGTTAAGCCCGGAGAAAAGCGTCTTTGCAAGGGCACTGGCGCGCTAGGGGCCGGCGCGAGGACGCGCGTTGCAGGAATTGACTCAAGGATGTGCGTGCAATACAGTTTCAAATGATACCAATTAGGATCATATGATGCTGCCGGACAATCCGCTGGGCCTTGATGGCTTCGAATTCATCGAGTTTTCCGCGAGCCAGCCGGGCCTGCTGGAGCCAGTGTTTGCCGCCATGGGCTTTGCCCATATCGCCAATCACCGATCAAAGGCCGTGCAGCTGTGGCGGCAGGGGGGCATCAACCTCATCGCAAATTACGAGCCAAAAAGCCCGGCGGCGTGGTTTGCAGCCGAGCATGGCCCTTCGGCTTGCGGCATGGGCTGGCGTGTGCGCAATGCGGCAGAGGCCTATCGAATTGCTCTGGAGCGCGGGGCCGAGCCGGTGGAAGTGCGCACCGGACCGATGGAACTGCGCCTGCCAGCCATTCGCGGCATCGGCGGGTCGATCATCTATCTGATCGACCGCTATCAAGGCTCGCCCATGGGCGACCTTTCGATCTACGACATCGATTTCATGTATCTGCCGGGCGTGCAGCGCGAGCCGCGGGGCACGGGTTTCCACACGATCGATCACCTGACGCACAACGTCTATGGCGGGCGCATGGCGCACTGGGCGGCGTTTTACGAGCGCATCTTCGGCTTCCGCGAGATCCGCTATTTCGACATCAAGGGCGAATATACGGGCCTCACCAGCCGGGCGATGACCGCGCCGGACGGCAAGATCCGTATTCCCCTGAACGAAGAGGCGAAAGCGGGCGGCGGGCAGATCGAGGAATTCCTGCGCGCCTATAACGGCGAGGGCATCCAGCATATCGCGTTTGCCTGTGATGACCTGCTTGGCGCGTGGGACAAGCTCAAGGCCGCAGGCACGCCGTTCATGACCGCGCCGCCCGCGACCTATTACGAGATGCTGGAGGAGCGCCTGCCGGGGCACGGCGAGCCGGTGGCGGAATTGCAGAGGCGCGGCATTCTGCTTGATGGATCGACCGAGGCAGGCGATCCGCGGCTGCTGCTCCAGATCTTTTCCGAGACGCAGATCGGGCCGGTGTTCTTCGAGTTCATCCAGCGCAAGAAGGATGAAGGCTTTGGCGAAGGCAACTTCACCGCGCTGTTCCAGTCGATGGAGCGCGACCAGGTGCGGCGCGGGGTGCTGAACGTTGAAGGAGCGGCAGCATGATCTCCGCCAAGATGCCTGAACTCCAGCGCATTCATCACGTGGCCTATCGGTGCCGCGACGCGAAGGAGACGGTTGCATGGTATGAGCGGGTGATGGGCATGCGCTATACCACCGCCTTTGCCGAGGACACGGTGCCTTCGACCGGCGAGCATGACCCCTATATGCACGTCTTCCTTGATTGCGGCGGAGGCAATGTGTTGGCGTTCTTCGAGCTACCGGGCCAGCCGGAGATGGGGCGCGATCCCAATACCCCCGCATGGGTGCAGC